>NZ_JADEXF010000037.1 GCF_015207245.1 Nostoc cf. edaphicum LEGE 07299 | reverse complement strand
GCATATAAATAAAATTGTCCAACACAGGCGCATTGATTACCGAAAGCGGAAGTCTGCGTCCAGCACCCTGCCCAAAATCATCAAATCCAGAAGGGGAAACCAAAAACAGTGCTTTGAATAAATTGGGTTGAACAATCGCTAGGCGAATAGCAAAAGCAGCTGTGAGAGATGAGGCTACCACCGTTACCGGCTGACCACAAGTTTGGATGATAAACTCTGCGATCGTGCTGAGATAATCCCTAATTTTATAATCCCGCACTGGATGGGCCGATTCTCCCCAGCCGATTAAATCGGGGGCTAAAATGTGGTAATTGGAGGCAAAAGCCGGGTAAACTTTAGACCATTCATAAGCAGACGCTCCCCCACCGAAGTTATGGAGAAATAGTAGTGGGGGTAAATCTTCAGTGTCAGCAATCGCCCAAGGTGCATTCGTTTGGGTATAGTAAACCATTGCTCCCAAAGATGTATGGATAACTTTATGTCCAAAGCCAGGAGGTTGAAACTGAAGCATAAAATTAAAAAGTTTAGTTTAGTTGAATTTACATACAGTCAAACTAATTCAGGATTCAAAATACATTTGTCTGAATAGTTATACAGCAGAATTCAAAAGTAAAACAGGCTTTATACCTGACTTTCAAACTTAGATTGTGTACCTCACTAACTTGAAATTTGCTGTATCAATTACATTTGATTCTTTCTAAATTATAAATTCTGACTCTTGGGTGCTGAATTTTTACAATTCATAATTCATCAAATTTACCCTTGCTTTTTCTCGGCATCTCCTGTGATTTGAACAAGTTGATGAAGGTTATCACCACTAATATGATATGCTCCCCCAAAACCAACTACAAAACGACCTTCATTTGGAATTAGCCGGAAAATCCGAAAGTCAGACAAGCCGCGCAAAACCTCGATAATTTCACCAAACCGCCCTTGAAATTGCTCAACAATTTGATTCCACTTATCAGTTTCACGCTCTATCAAAGTTGCCGTACAATCAAAACTCAAACGACGACGGGCAAAAATTAGATTACTTTTAGCTTCATCCTCGATAAACAAGACACTAACATGAGGATTGGCATAGAGATTTTTGGTATGAGTCGAAAGACCACTGACGTAAATGTAGATATTCTTGGAATCATCCATTACAAAAGGAGCATAACTAGCATTGGGTATTGACTGCGCGCTCACAGTGCTAATAATTACACTCTCAAATACTTCAGGAAACTTTTCGTACTCAGCTTGAATGTTTTCAAGTTGACTCATAAGTAGATTACCGCTTGATTAGGAACACCTAATTAAGTATCTTAACGTGATTTAGAGATGTCTACGATGGGCTACAGCTACGCATGGAATGCCCTAAAAATAAAAGCGATCGCCCCTTTAACTCAAAAGCGATCGCTAATTTTTCGATTTCAGAATACAGCTTAAGCAGCAACAGGTTCCAACAATTTAATGTCAGAGAAAATAAATTCCTGAGTAGAAAATTCTCCTGCTGTTTCGGTGCGAATCTCGCGACGATTTAGGATGAAATAGTCACCAACTTTTTCATATTCATCAATAAATTCGCTTCTACCGCCTTTTTGTTCCCCAGTTTTGGGGTCATGGTACACAGAGTCATAGCGGTGAGACAGGTAGCCTTCGCCAGTGTCATGACTGCTGAAGGTGTCAATGGTAACGTAAGTACCGTGGATTAGACGGTGAACATGGCATACTTCATTATTGCGGACTTTGTATTTATCGCCTTCAGCCTTACCACCCATTAAAAGCTCAACCGCACCAGTTTCGTCAGTTTTACCATAGGTAAAGGTATTGGCGCTGTGGGTGTCTTCAAAGCTGCGGCGGACGCGGTGAATTGCTATCTCCCAGGCTTGACCATGAATTGCTTTCTGGGCTGACTCATCATCTACATCCAAAACTTCGGCTTTGAGATTGGCAGTGATGATAACTTTGCCTGTAAACACTTTATCATCATGCTTATAGGTAATATTTGCAGTATAACCAGGGAAATTCTTGTCCCAAGTATAGCGGTTTTCATAAGCAGCCCGGAAAAGTTCCTGAGCAGAGAGTTGTGTAACTGTCATGTGCTTCTCCTAGTCGCTACTGTAATTAGCGTTTTAGTTTCCTTGGTATTAGCATAGAAGTAATTGTTGAGGCTTGGATAGTCCCCAACTGGGTACACTTATGACTAATTCTCTACACGCTGTATTTCATGCGATCGCTAATGTCCAGAATGAGCAAGAGATAAGACTTGCTCTCACGGATCGAATTAGCGAGCATTTTGGCGTGCAAAATTGGGGTATTTATCTCCTTGATGAGCAGCCAACCACTGAGATTAATGTTCCAGGCATTCCGGCAGTATGCTTAGAGAGCAATCCAGTGGGGCGCTACGTGGTTGAGCGTCATGCTCCCGCCCACGAACAGTTATTATTATCGCCAGGAGACTGGAAGCATTTTTGTTCGCGTTCCGACCACGAACACGTGATGACTGGGCCAATTGTTTGCGATGGTCGTCTTGTCGGAACCCTTAACTTGGCACGTGACAAGGGAAATCCTGCCTTTAATGGTAACGATTTAGCTGACTTGAGCGCTTTA
This sequence comes from Nostoc cf. edaphicum LEGE 07299, assembly GCF_015207245.1. Lineage (GTDB taxonomy): Bacteria > Cyanobacteriota > Cyanobacteriia > Cyanobacteriales > Nostocaceae > Nostoc > Nostoc edaphicum_B. The sequence continues at coordinate 7,841 of NZ_JADEXF010000037.1, read as the reverse complement.
TGTATTCATTTGTCATCAAAAATGGCAACCCTACGGACAAAACCCAAAATATCCAATTCCCTGTTAGTTAGTCCTTTAACAGCGCGTGAGTTAGAAATTGCCGAGTTAGTGGCGCAGGGGTTAACGAATGCGGAAATCGGAGAAAAACTTTGGATTACGCAAAATTCTGTCAAACAAGCTTTAAAGAGGATGTTTCGGAAATTGAAGGTTTCGGCCCGTGCAGAAATGGTGGCAAAGCTACAAGATATACAAGTTTCTTTAAGGGGGTAGTGTTTCGACTACGCTCAACAACCAGGGAGGGGTTTTTCTCTCGTCTATTCGTTCCCATGCAGAGCATGGGAATACCCCTCGTTGAGGCTCTGCCTCCAGTCTGGCATTGAGTCAGAGACTCAATGAATGCATTCCCAGTCGGAGACTGGGAACGAGGAAAAACGAGGAAAGTATCTTATCAAGCTAGGTTTTTAGGACTTGTGTGTACACCGTAGCCTAAAAGGAGAGAGGCTTTGAGGCTTACTTCCCAACGCTAGCTCTTAAGGGACTGGGGGTTAGGTCTGTATTTCACGCAATTGAGAACCGCTATATTAGCCGGATCATGATATGAAAACTTTAATTCTGGGTATAAAATCCAGTTTTAAAACAAGAATTGTATCGAGTAAAGTGCAGCGAGATACAATTCTTCTTACTTTAATCTCATGCTTTTAAAGGTGGCTTACTCTTACCTTCTACCTCCTGCCCCCTGCCTCCTGCCTCCTACCTTCTGTTATAAAGACTCTAACTGATGGTAATCTAAGATTGTAGAACGAAATCCAATAAAAACTTTTGTTTTTGACAGTTTTCTTTTTTGGACAATAGTAATATAAGTCGTAAATAAAGTCTTTGACAATTAAGACTTGGTTATGATTTAAGTAAGTTCTAGAGAACTTAGTTAGTTTTTTAACAGGAGAAGTAGGGTGCTTAACAACCTTCATCAGTTATTATCTCCCCGAAAGTGGGGAATTCCCCTCGCGGGCTTAGGCTTACTTCTCGGTTTAGGCTTTTTAGCCAAGCAGACTCAAGTAATATCATTTACAGATTCTCGATTATCATCGGCTCGGATTCAGAAAACCTCCGAAAACTCTCTTTTGTCGCAGCTGAGAAAAGTTCGAGAGCAGAGAAGTCAACTGAATGCGGCTTCTGGAGGTGATAAAACAGTACCTACAATCACAGCGCTGGTTCCAGGCGATGGGGGAACTACAAAAAGTGCAAGAGTTTTACCAAAAGCAAGTTTTCCTGTAAAAGATGGGATTTACCTCTATGGTCAATCCCCAAAGCCAGACCAGCTTGGTCAAGGTTATATCATATTTCAAAAGCAGCAGAATAAGGTAACGGGTGCTTTGTATATGCCCCAATCAGAGTTTAATTGTTTTCAGGGTACAATCAACCCATCAGGAGAGTTGGCGATGACGGTTAATACTTCGTCAAATGAAGCCAACTCTAATCAATCGAATCAGGTAGCTACAAGCAATAGACTGCCCAAGGTTGGTGAGGATGAGTCAAATTCTTATGCTTACTCCCTGGCTCTGCAAGACTTTTATCGATTAAATTCGATCGCAGCTAGCGATCGCCGCACCTTACAAATGTGCAATTAATCTCCAATATCTTGATTATGTCCTTTTGGACTAGACACACTCAAGCAGCCCTGAGTGTGTTATTAAGTAATCCTCAGTAGTTCTCTAGAACTTCTCCGCCACCCGTTAAAATCGCTGACCTGTAGTAACTTCAAATCTAAGTTCTCCTCGATCGCTAATTCCTAAATCACCTCGAATCAGCCCAAAGGATGACTTGACGCGCAATCCTAAGCCGTAACCAAAGCCACTTCCAGGTTTATCTCGTAGCACTCCTGGTTCTCCTAGCACGGTTTCGCTAGACCCGAAATCTGAGGCGAAGTCAGTAAAAAGAACTCCTCCAATTGAATAAGAAATTGGGAAACGATATTCTATAGAAGCTAAACCATAACTCCGACCACTGGCGACTTTTCCATAACCGTAACCCCTAACAGAATCTAGTCCGCCAATATTAAAAGCATCAGCTGGTGGAAAGTCTCCAATAGTTGTACCAATTTGGAAGTTAATCGCCAACATTTCTGGATTGTCGGTTGGTCTACCATTACCGATCCAACTGACTGGTAAATACTGAATATAATCTCCCTGTAGGCGGTTGCTAGAAATATTACCCAATCCAATCGGAATTGCTTGTTCTGTGCTGAGAGTGAGAATCGATCCTTGAGTCGGATTTTCTCGGCGATCGCGTTGATCTTTGGATACAGAAAATAATACTGTAAATAAATCATCAATACCAGTACCGCTGACAGATAAAGGATTCCCTAAACTATCGACCTGTGCAACTTTATAGTCGCGATCGCGTAGGCTAATTCTGGTATAGTTCAAACTTACAGCTGCATCCCACTGATCAAAAGATCGTAAAACTCCTACAGAACCGCCAAACCTTCCCTCGCGTACTTTGTCACCGTTAGACAATTTGATATCTTCGTTGAAGGTTCCCGATATATTACGATTACGAAAAGCTCTGATGCTGTAGCCTAAGCGGTTTGGTTCTTGAGGACGATAACGACTAGTAAACTGACCATTAAATTGGACATCTTTACCGCTGATTTGTACAGTCGTATCTAATTTATCGTTAAGACCGCTGATATTTTCATCTTTATAACCCAACCGACCGAATAATCCAACATCTTCGTTACTACCGCCTCCTAAGATTAGAGAAGGGAAGTCACGCTCTTTAATTTCATAGATGAGATTAACGCTGTTGACTTCTTCTTGTCGATAAACATTGACTTCATTAAATGACTCTAATCTCCGCAATCGTTGCAAGTCTGCTTCTAGTAAATCTTCACGAAATACCTCACCAGATTTGAGTTTCAGCAGACCAATGATAAACTCTTTTTGAGTACGTCCTTTGATCGGCTGACCTTTGTCATCGAGCAATTGATCTTTGGTATTAACAAAACGAATCTGGATGTCTTTGACAATTCTCTGAGAAACCTCTACAGACTGGTTATCTACTGGGGTTAATCCGATATAGTCACCATATTTTGCATACTCTCCCTCTATCTGTAATGTAGGTTTTGTTGCCACAATACTACTAGTGCCATCTTCAGTAGAAGTTTGTGAGTCTGCAACGGCCTCTAGATTTTCTCCAGCTATTAAGATGACTGCGATCGCAACTACAGCTATTTGAATACGCATAAATACAGCTTTGTCATTACCCACATTTTGGGAACAGTTAAATTGTCCCATTAGGACAGGACTATCTTGAAAATATCGCTTTAAGTTGTCACTAATAGCTAGTCTTCACCCCGTAATATCATATCCGGTTCATCAAGCTGAATCAAAAATGTTAGTTCGTAGTCAGGACTTAAGTCCTGGCTTTGGGGAATGAAGCCCCCACTATAAACTGCTTATTACAGGTGATTTCGCGGACATTGATTTGTCATTATTGCTTACCCGTCGCATTTAGGAGCATTACAAGGGAGTTAGTCCTGTTATGTCTTTTTAGTGTTTGTGATATACTCGCTCTTGTATTCGTTAATTGAGGTAGGCTTATAGCTCCTAATGCAGCCAAAGTGATAATTACAGATGTTGTTCTAGATTTCCATTGCTTCTGAGCCAAGTATAACCTCCATCAAAAAATAGTTTTAAGCAAATACAAGTAGCAATTACAGCTTAATTCTTTATAAGTGCGTAAGTAGCACTATAAAATTAAGTCGTATTACTACAGGTTATTTGCAAAATCAAATAATTGTCAAACAATATACATATTTACTAAATTTAATCGGTAAAGATACTGTTAAACTCTAGATTTCGCAGGTGCGCTGGTAAATGCTGTATTTTTGAAAATGACCTAACTGCATTAGACTTGTCGGAAAATAACGAGAAAAATGTCTGAAAGTACTGCTACACATAGCTGACAGCCATTTTAGTTAAGATAGCCTAAAAACGCTTGCTGCATAAAGTTTCAAGGATTTCTGATCTTATTTCCTGACAACTCTATTCAATTCAGGTTGCTAGACCGTTACTATAGTCAAAATAGCCTGTATTAATACTTCTAGCTCAATTGGTTTAGAAATATGCTGTTGAAATCCAGCAGCTAGTGCCTGTTGTCGATCGATTTCTCCCGCATAAGCTGTCACGGCGATCGCTGGGATTTCTCCGCCTTGATCGGGTGACTGCTTTCTAATTTGACGAATTAGTGTGTAGCCATCCATATCGGGCATACCAATATCACTAATTAACAAATCAAATTTTGCTTGCATCAAATTGCTCAGAGCATCATGTGCTGAGTCTGCTTCAGTTACTTGTGCCCCGTACTGTTCTAGCACAAAGGCAATGAACTCCCGCGAATCTTTGTCATCGTCTACAAGCAGCGTTTGCAATCCATTGAGATTCAAGTCTGAGCGATCGCGATCGGCAGTATTAACTTGATTCAATTTTGAAGGAGGGATCGGTGGCAGTTTGACTGTAAACACCGCTCCTTGCCCTTCTCCAGGACTGGCTGCCTGAACGGTTCCGCCGTGTAATTCAACCAAATGACGCACAATTGCTAACCCTAACCCCAACCCGCCAAATTTTCGCGTTGTTGTCCCATCGGCTTGGCGAAAGTAGTCAAAGACGTAGGGCAGAAAGTCACCAGAGATGCCCCTACCAGTGTCGCTGACAGTGATTTGAGTGTATTCCACAGGATGAGTATCTGCTTCATCCTTGATTGTTTCTAACCGCACCTCTACTCGACCACCCTGTGAGGTAAATTTAATCGCGTTAGAAAGTAGATTCCAAACAACTTGTTGCAAACGACCAGAATCACCCAACACTGGCCCAACATTCGGTTCAAATATAGTTTCAATCTGAATAGATCTAGCTTCAGCAGCAAGCCGCACGGTTTCAAGGGCAGCTTTGATAGTAAAATTTAGACCGACTGGAACTGTGTTTAAACTCAACTTACCTTGGAGAATACGGGACACATCGAGCAAATCTTCGATTAGTTGTGCTTGCAGTTTCGCGTTGCGCTCGATGGTTTCGAGGGCGTACTGAGTTTTAGCTGCATCCTGGTGATTTTTTTGCAAAATTGTTGCCCAACCCAGAATCGGATTCAGGGGCGATCGCAATTCATGAGACAGCACTGCCAAAAACTCATCTTTGATGCGGTTGGCTTGCTGCGCTTGTTCAGTCTGTTGCTGCAAAGAAATCATCAGTTGATTGAGGCGATCGTTTTGCTCTTGCAGCAATGCTTCTGCTCGTTTACGTTCGGTGATATCGGACAGAATAAAAACCGCGCCTGTAAGATTCCCATCCCCATCAAGTACCGGATCGATGGTTTTGGCAAACCACCGTTCTTGAGACTGAAATTCGAGAACTTGCCGTTGGTGAGTTTCTTTCGCACGGCGAAAACAAGTGCCATCGCCGATTCCCAATTTTGCGCCCATCAGCTCGTGGTGGGCATAACCTAAGATTTCGTGATAGGGCTTGCAAAAAAGCTGCATCATCGCTCGATTACAGCGCATAATTCTACCTTCTCGGTCTACTAGAGATACGCCGTCATTGATGGAGTCAAAGGTAGTTTGCCAGTCCCGCGCTGAGGACAAAGCAGCTTCCTCCGCCCGGCGAATTCGCAGCAGCGATCGCAAAGTGGCAAGCAGTTCAATTGGTTCAACAGGTTGCACCAGATAAGCATCAGCACCACTATCCAAGCCTTCTGCTTTATCCTGGCTTTGGACAAAACTTGCAGAAAGGTGTAGCACAGGGATAAAAGCCGTTTCCGGGTTTGCCTTAATTTGGCGACAGACTTCAAAGCCGTTGATATCTGGTAATTGGACATCTAAAATTATTAAGTCAGGCTGAAAGTTAGCAACGGCTTCTAATCCTGTCGTTCCAGTTGCCGCTTCCACGACACTAAAGCCTGCATTTTGCAAGATACGGGTAACAACGTAACGATTGGCTTCGTTATCATCAACATGCAGGATCGTAACTCGTGGCTCAGACATGACTTTTCCCTGAAACCTCTAGAACAAGTCCGGCTTTGACGAGCGCATCTTGAAGTTGGGCAATCGCCGTGGTTTGAGAGCCTGTTTCTTTGGAAACAATGGCTATGGTTTGTTTTGCTAACTGGCTGTGCGCTTCTGCATCCAGTTGGGCAGATGAATGGATGATCACAGGAATCGACTGAGTGACGGAATTGTTCTTAAGTTGCTTGAGTACATCAAACCCGCCGAGTTCTGGCATCTCTAAGTCCAGTACGATGGCGTTTGGCTGCTCTCGTTGTGCCAAATTTAATCCTTCTTTTCCATTCCCGGCTTCTAAAATCCTCAACGGTGTATTTATTAACAACTGTTTTACCAGATACCGATAGGCGGGGTCATCATCAATTAACAAGATTTTTTGAGGCTTGTTCTCAGTAATTAGCGTATTCAGTTTGTTCAACAGCGGCAATCTGTCTACCGGCTTAATTAGAAAACCGTCTGCTCCTAGCGCCAGAGCTTGTTTTTCGTTATCAATGATGGTAATAACCAGTACAGGGATATTACGGGTCATTTCATCCCCTTTGATTTCTCGCAAGAACGTCCAACCGTTTTGCCCCTCCAGCAAAATATCTAGCATAATCGCCGCCGGTCGAAGTTTTTGTAAGGCAAGCCTTGCCTGAGCTAAGGTGCGGGTAGCAATCAATTGATAGATTGATTGCTGAAGGTGCTTTTCGTAAATAAATAGGGTTTCTGGATGATCTTCAACCACCAGAATGGGCAAGCGAGTTGGCTCAACTGATGCAATTGGTTGCAGTACGGTGGTCAATTCGGTGGCATCTGGGTAGACGATGGGAATCAAGGCTGTAAAGGTAGAGCCTTCACCTGGCTGACTTTTCACCGAAATGCTGCCACCAATTAGCTCCGCTAGCTTGCGCGATAACGGCAATCCTAACCCGGTTCCCTTCACCTGCTTTTGCAGAGGGGACTGAATTTGCATAAAATCCTCAAAAATCCGCTCTCGATCAGCGGGAGCAATGCCGATGCCCGTATCAGATACAGAGAAAGTGACGGTATGACCCGTTTGCACAGCGCTGACGCGCACCTCTCCTTGCTCGGTAAATTTGAGGGCATTTGAGACAAAGTTTCTGAGAATTTGAGCAACTTTCCCCTCATCGTTATAGAGCGGCGGAATACCTTCAGGTTCCTCGACAATCAGCGCCACAGAGGAGCCTTGAACCAATAATGGGCGCAGCATTCCCCGCAGCGTGGCAAACAATTCACTAACTTCAAAGGAACTGGGATGCACTTCAATTTTTCCAGCTTCCACCTTTGCCAAATCCAGCAAGTCGTTGACCAGTTCTGATAATCCGCTTGCCGCCTTTTGGATGAATGTCACCTGCTTTTCTTGCTCGACAGTTAGATCGCCATCCATCCGGGCTAGCAGCATCCGAGAGAGGGACAAAATCGAGTTGAGCGGCGTGCGAAACTCGTGGCTCATGTTCGAGAGAAAGCGGGTTTTTAGCTCGTTTACTTGTTGCAGGGAGCTGGCTTTCTCATCCAGTTCTGCATAGAGGGCAACCACACCGCGATTAGTATCTTCCAATTCCTGATTCAGTAGACATCTCCGAAAACGTTCAAAGCCTTGATGTGGCTAGGCTATAGTCCGTAAATGCAATCATCCTAAATTAGGTAGTCTGTACGAAAAAATAAGGCTTTAAGATATTTACTGTTGATAATTAGGCAAAAACATTTAGTTATATGCGTTAATTTTAACCTCATGACATAGCAGATATTTTTAATGGTAATATTAGCGCTCTAATTCGTAGTC
>NZ_JADEXF010000036.1 GCF_015207245.1 Nostoc cf. edaphicum LEGE 07299 | reverse complement strand
CAATCCGCTCTCTTGATTGGGTAGCTGTTTATCCCAAGCCAGAAAACCAAGAGTCGGCAAATCCAGTACCGCAAAAGTCTAAGTAAATTCTTTGAAAAAATCCATAGAAAAATGAAGATTCCTGCATTTGGTGGTAGCAGGCAGAAAAAGCCAAAATCGTCAGAGCGAAAATCGAAATTCCGAATCCAACCGCTTGCTCGTTGGCATCCCGGTATACGTCAGTTGTTGGGTTGGATAGTGACGGCTAGTTCTGTACTGTTATGTTTACTATTATTACCAACCCGATTCCCAGGTATGGAATTGTTGGGAATTGGCCCTAACTGGTTATTAATTTGGGTGGTAGCTTGGAGTGTGAAGCGCACGGTGTTTGCCGGAGCATTGGCAGGTATAGTTCTGGGGCTACTTCAAGATTCGATGACATCACCTAGCCCGACTCATGCCATCAGTTTAGGTATTGTGGGGGCTTTAACTAGTCTGCTCCAGAAACAGCGCTTTATCGAAGAAGATTTTATTTCGATTGCTGTAATTGTCTTTGTTTTGGCAGTTTTGGCAGAAACTATCTTTGGATTGCAATTAACTTTGCTCGGCAATGAGCGCAAAGTGACAGATATTTGGACATATTATCAGCGCGTCGCTCTTGCCTCTGCCATTCTGAGTAGTCTGTGGGCACCTGTGGTCTATTATCCCCTGAATCTTTGGTGGCAACGGATGAAATTGTTGGAGCAATAGTAAAGGGAGTTAGAGACGCGATTAATCGCGTCTGTAGAAGAATTAGCAGTTAGGAAGGGGATAGGTTACAGGTGACAGTAAAGAAAATTATCTTTTGTACCCTGTAACCTAAATTTTTATGGAATTTGGGCAACCTCTGACAATATGGATTCAAGCTACAGTGAACTGTAAGTGTGAATATTACAGACTCATGTAAGCTCATGTAAGTTGAAGACAGCCAATAATAGCGCCTAGATATTACTGTTTAATTATCAGGAGCAAAGCGCGATTCTCTTGTGGAGAGGCTGCGCGATCGCGTGCAGAATATTTACAGTGTTGCCTAAAATTATGGATAATTCCCCAGTGGTCGCTCAAGCAGATGCATCCTTACCAAATTACACTCAGGAAAATACACGAATAGTGGAGTCAGCAGCTGGCTCGAATTCACCACCAAAGCCAAAGGTAGGAACTGACTTTGACTCTCGCATGATGCTGCGGTGTTTGGAACTTGCTCGTCGCGCTTTAGGGCGGACTTCGCCCAATCCGTTAGTGGGAGCGGTGATTGTCAAGGATGGCGAGATTGTAGGCGTTGGGTTTCATCCTCGTGCAGGTGAGCCTCATGCAGAAGTGTTTGCTTTGAGGGAAGCAGGCCATCGCGCTCGTGGTGCGACGATCTATGTCAGCCTCGAACCTTGTAATCACTATGGGCGTACTCCCCCTTGTTCGGAAGGATTGATTGAAGCAGGGGTGGCAAAAGTAGTAGTGGGTATGGTTGACCCCAATCCCTTGGTAGCTGGAGGTGGCATCGCCCGTTTACGAGCGGCGGGGATTGAAGTGTTGGTAGGAGTAGAAGAGGAAGCCTGTCGTCAGCTAAATGAAGCTTTTGTGCATCGCATTCTCTATAAGCGACCTTTGGGAATTTTAAAATATGCCATGACTTTAGATGGCAAAATTGCTACTACCTCTGGTCATAGCGCTTGGGTGACAAGTCAAGAAGCCCGCAGTGAAGTACATCTAGTGCGGGCGGCTTGTGATGCCATAATTGTCGGTGGTAATACAGTCCGACAAGATAATCCTTACTTAACCAGCCATCAGGTGGGGGCACATAATCCCCTGCGGGTGGTGATGAGTCGCCATCTCGACTTACCGGCAAGTGCCCATCTGTGGCAAACTGCGGATGCGCCAACTTTGGTGTTGACACAGAAGGGTGCTAACCCCGATTTTCAAGAACTGCTGCTCAACCAGGGTGTGGAGGTGGTGGAATTAGCATCACTGACACCGGATAAGGCAATGGCGTACTTATATGAACGAGGTTTTTGTAGCGTGCTGTGGGAGTGTGGTGGTACTTTAGCTGCTAGTGCGATCGCTCAAGGAGCAGTGCAAAAAGTTTTAGCATTTATTGCCCCAAAAATCATTGGTGGTAGTATTGCTCCCACACCAGTGGGCGATTTAGGTTTTACTACCATGACTGAGGCGTTGTCTTTAGAACGTGTTCGTTGGCGTGTAGTAGGCTCTGACTGCTTAGTGGAAGGTTATTTGTCCCAAAAAGCTAATAGTCTACAGTAATAACGCTTGACGATCAATCTATTTATCTTGATTTTGCGTTGGCGTAGCCCGCCGTAGGCATCATGAACACTGGCGTTCATGGGCAAGATCGCGTATGAGGGCTAGCCGAGATTGAATGTAGTGGCTAAGAAAATCAGTTTCGTTAGAATCTAACAACACTTGCGTTTCGATTTGTTTCACTAACCACTGCACCAAGCTAGCATCATCCAGTTGTAAAAGGAGCTTGGCTTGAGCGGTTTCAACCACTGACCAAAGCTGACGCATGATTGTAGGAGTCATCAGACCTCAATTGAATAATTTAGCTTTGCTGTCTTCAGATTACACAATTCCAATCGAACTTTACGACATGAATGTAGAAGCTGAGACAAGTATTATTAAAAACTTAATAATGGTATTTATAACTTTATGAAGATTAAGAATTGAAAATAAAGATGGGGAATGGGAAACACAGATTTTTAGGGATTTAGTTGCAAAATCTAGAAAACAAATGCACTAATTCTAAAAATTGGTTTTTTGTGTTTGGGAAAACTGAAATTATCTTGATTGTAGCCGAATAAAGTCAGTTTTTGAATCACTATGTTGAATACTGAGTCTGTCTTTTAGGATACAAAAATCTAACTTTTGAGAATAGTGTTTGCCATAAAATTAACACTGTTTGGCTGTAGATGGATTTACAAAATCATGTAAATCTGAATCCCAAATGCTAATGTAAATAAAATTACATTCTTGGCGGATAATTTGACCCTTGACTGAGCCATTTTTAAAACTAAAATTATCCGATTGGCGCTGTTGTACCTGTTTGAGCCCCTGCTTAATTTCTTCAGTGGCTTGCCCTGCTAACATTCCATTTAAGGTAGTTTCCATTACTTCTGGGTCTACCGATTGGGCAAAAGATACCTCAGTTTGACGCAGCGTTTTAGAATTACGATCGAATAAGTAGCCAAGGTCAATTTTGTTTGGCACAAGTTTGTAAACGACAGCACGAGTGTTGCCCCATGCGCCTCTTAAATCTTGATTTGGTTTGCCGAGGGTAGCTTCTACAATGTTTCTTGTTGTACCTGTAGGGAATGCGGGAACGCTTTGTCTACTGGCAGTGGCAGCTAATTTACTACGCGGCTTGTTTTGTGGTGTGGAACGCGCTTCTGGTGTGGGAAGTGCACTTGTCTCATTCTCTGGTTCTGGCTGTGGCGTAGATGTTACTACGGGCGCAGGAGTATCTGACGTGACAGGCTCTTCTTCTGGCTGTGGTATGGGTACAACTGGGGAATTAGAGGTTGGTTGCTGTCGTGGTGATGAGCTAGGGATAACTGGAACTGGAGAAGTTTGAGAGGAAACGGGTGGTTCGGTAGATGCAGGAGCGGGAAAAGATTCTGGCGATGGCGTGGGATTTGTGCCAATGGTTGTTTTTGGTTGTTGCTGACGAATGATGCTAGGAATTACTACTGCACCAATCAAGCCGCCTATCAACAAACTACCAACAATCACAGCAGGTTTTTGCCAGTTTCTAGGATTGGAAGACCCTGGAATCGCAGAATTGTTTTGCGGGGAATATAATGGCTGAGTTTGTCGAGTCGATGCATTGGCAGAAAAACTAACCGTGGGAGTATTTGTAGTTAACTCAGTAGGTATATTACTAGCAGACTGCAAGGCATATAGCATTTTACTGGCAGTACTGTAGCGATCGCCAGCATGAGGCTTAATTGCCTGATTAAGTACCGCCGCCAATTGGGAAGAGACGTTAGGGACGTGTTGCTGCCAAAGTATTTCCCCAGTTTTTAGATCGGTTACTAGTTCTTGCGGGTGTTTACCAGTCAGCAGATAAATTGCCGTTAAACCTAAACTGTAGATATCAGTAGCGTAAACTGGGCGGCCAACGGCTTGTTCACTAGGCATATATCCCGGCGTACCAATGACAAGCGATCGCGTGGGGTATCCTGGAGAATTGACCACTGAACGGATTGTTTCTTTGACTGCACCAAAATCAATCAAAACTGGCTCGTTATCAACAGAACGCAGAATAATGTTATCTGGCTTGATATCCCGGTGAATAATGCCTTTACTGTGAACATAATCTAAAACTGAAAGCAGACTCAAGAGAATTTGCCGAACAGCAGTTTCACTCTCAAATCCTTTGGCTTCGACAATTTTTGTCAGAGTTTGGCCGTGAATCCATTCTTGGACGAGGTAAAACTGTCCATTCTCAGAAAAGTAGGCATAGAGTTTGGGAATTTGGTGACTACTTTCACCCAAATACTCCAAGGTTGCGGCTTCCCGTTCAAACCGTTGTTGGATAAGTTGGTAGGTTTGCGGGTCATTATTGGTTATCGGTTTTAGTTGCTTGATTACACAGCGACGGCGAGAAGGCATGTGGACATCTTCTGCTAGAAAGGTTTCGCCAAACCCACCAGCGCCGATTACCTGGATAACTTGATAGCGATTGTTCAGCAGGGTTGTTGTCATGAAAAATTATAAGCGTAGACACCCAGTGCGGAGCCGGAGATTTCTTGTCTTCTCCGAACTTGTCGTCAGACATCGCCCTTTCCAAATGTACATCACATGAGCGAAGCCAAGGCGAATATACTCTGGTGAAATTAAATATGCGTTATCCAGAATTTTTGTAGAGACGTAGCACTGCTACGTCTCTTCATTCTTATGTCTAATGCCAGCCGATGCATTGGTATCGCAGAATCCTGCCAAATTTAATTCGCCACAAATGAATGAAATACTGACTAAGTGAACTCTATAGTCTCAACAAACTCTAAAATACTTTCTTTGATGTCTTCAGCCTCTTCCTCAACAGAATCAGGAGTTTCGCCGTTAATAAAACTGTGCTGACTACTAACTATATACAAAAATTCACCACTGATAAAGGTGAGCAATCCCCGGTACGCATCTAATCTGATCGCAGTTCCATTATTTTCTTGCTTAGAAATTGTGGAACCTTTGGGCATATCAATTAACACGTAGTAAGCGCCTCGCAAAGTATTTTCCAGATATTCGGTATATTCCACAGAAGCATCTGGTACATTAGCGAAAATCGCTTGAGGTACATACTTATCTACTAAAATTGTTTGTAAATATTCTTCTTGTCCAACAGACTCCAATTCCTCTAACTGTTCTAGGGGGAAAGGATAATAATCGATTCTCAGTAAGGTACCAATGTCATCAGAAAAGCCAACTACTCCTTCCTGGCTTTGAATTCTACCGCCTTGCTGCGGATCGACCGGAATCGGCACAGAAAAATTACCTAAAGGGGATTGATAGGTCTGTTCGCTAAAATCTTCGATGACTACTGTCTCATCTTCATCATCTGCATATTCTTCATCTTCTGCTTCTTTAAAAGCTGCAATTACCTCCTTGATGATTTCCTCTGCTTCTTCATCCTCAAGTTCTAAGGCTGCTTGTAGCTTTTTCAGGTAGGCTTGTTTCGGTTTGGGGATAGCGAGGTCATCGTCTAAAAGCACTATTACCCCAGCGGCAAAACCATCTAGTACTAATTCATCTGAGAGAGATACTTTGGCGGCATTAAACAGGGGCCCAATTCCCTCTTCTTCTGCAATGGAGATGAGTCTATCAACTATTTCTGCAATTTCATCTTCTGAGTATTCCTCGAAAACCTCGAATTCCCAGAGGATACCCGCTAAACTTTCTGCATCTACCTCTTCAATAAATGAATCTGCGATCGCAGTCACAGTTGCGATCGCCGCCACCGCTTCCTCTGGACTTAGTGATTCCTCTGATGTCTTTGGTGAGTTAAAAACCTTGTCATATTTGGTCATAATTGCTACCTAAATTAATTCCTTGATAGTAATAACAGATTGAAAGTGACAATGGTCAGTTTACCAATGGAGCGAATCTTCTAAAGAAAAAGTTGGCTTATACGTGGTTTACTCAGTATTGCTCAGGTGTAACAAAACCTTCTTGACAAACGATCTCCAAGGAGTTGAAGTATTCTCATATCTGTTGTCGAATATACACTTAAACAGTAGCTAGGCTCAATATTTACCGCAAGTCAACTTAATAAAATATTGTAAATTTTTGTGACCAAGCAATTATCGTTAATAACTGCTATATTCCTTTATTTTTATCCTCTAGCAAATGAATTATATCTATCGATAGAATTATAAACTAGCTAGCGGTAGATACCTACACCGTAGGCAGGATGTCACAATACCGAAGTTTGTAGTGACACACAATACTCAAAACGTTGTACTGTTGGTTCTGCAAGTGTGAATTAGATGAAATTTTGAGTTTTTTATGGTACAAACCCCACCATCCCAGTTTTCACCAGATCAATATAAGGTAGATCCTGCAAAGGAAAATGTAGAAGCTCTTATACAAGAACCGCAGTTAGATATTGAGATTGCTCTAGAGTTCCTTTACACCAGAGATATTGAATTTCGTCAGGAAACAATTTATTTTCTCGTAGTCGATCGCTTTTATGATGGCGACCCAGATAACAGCGAAGGTGCAAACTCAGAACTGTACGATCCAACTAGACAGGATTGGGGTAAGTACTGGGGTGGCGATTTGCAAGGTGTCATCGATAAATTAGATTATCTCAAAAATATGGGAGTTACCGCTCTTTGGCTAACTCCACTGTTCGAGCAGGTTGAAGAGTTATTTGTTGGCAATGCAGCAATACATGGCTATTGGACAAAAGACTTTAAACGGCTTAATCCTCGATACATTGCTGAGGGAGAGAACCCTTCTTTAAACGCAACTCAAGAAGAAAAAAATACGACCTTTGATCGGTTAATTACAGAAATGCACAAGCGCAATATGAAGCTAGTGCTGGATATTGTCTGCAACCATAGCACACCTGATACTAGCGGTAGTAAAGGTGAATTGTATGATGATGGTGTCAAAATTGCTGATTTCAATAATGATGTCAATAATTGGTATCACCACTATGGCGAAGTGCAAAATTGGGAAGATGATTGGCAAGTACAAAACTGTGAATTATCTGGCCTAGCAACCTTCAATGAAAATAATGCGGAATATCGAGAGTATATTAAGTCAGCAATTAAACAATGGCTAGACCGGGGTGTAGATGCACTGCGGGTGGATACTGTCAAGCACATGCCGATCTGGTTTTGGCAAGAATTCACTGGCGAGATGACCAATCACAAACCAGATGTATTCATTTTTGGTGAATGGATTTATAGTAATCCGAGTGACGAGCGCTCAGTAGAATTTGTCAATCACTCAGGCATGACACTTCTAGACTTTGGCTTGTGCGTGGCAATTCGAGCCGCACTAGGGCAAGGTTCAGAAATGGGATTCCAAACAATTCAATATATTTTTGACCAAGATCATCGCTACAACGGGGCAACAGAGTTAGTCACCTTCATCGATAACCATGATATGTGCCGTTTTCAATCGCTGAACCCCGATCCAGCGATGCTGAAGGTTGCGATCGCCTTAATTATGACCTGTCGCGGTATTCCCTGCATATATTACGGCACAGAACAGTATCTGCATAACGACACCGATGGCGGCAACGACCCGTACAACCGCCCAATGATGGAAAATTGGGATACTGAGAGTGAGATTTATCGTTGCATTAGACTGCTGTCTGGCTTACGACGACTGAATCCAGCCGTGTCAATGGGTAGCCACTGGCAAAAATACTTAACACCCGATGTTTACTGCTATGTACGCCGTTATCGTGACTCTGTGTGTTTTGTAGCTTTAAACCGGGGAGGAGAAGTTAGTTTACCAGAAGTAGAAACAGAATTGCCCGATGGCGAACATACCTGCGTGGTGACTCGCAACAAGTATGAGGTGAAAGATGGCAAGATTTATGACCTAGTACTAGAAGAACGGGGAGTGCTTGTTTTCAGCCACGTTGGCGAACGGATAAAAGCACAAACAATTGTCCGCGTCCAACTCAATGGCGTAGAGACCCAACCTGGTGAAATCGTTGTGGTGACAGGAGATTGCCCAGAGTTAGGTAACTGGGATATCAACAAAGCCTATCCCCTAGAGTACATCAACACCAATACTTGGTTTGCTGAGATTCCCTTTGATGAAAGTGCTGGTAAGCTAATTGCTTATAAATATGCCATGTGGCGGGAAGGGCGATCGCCTCTACGCGAAAATCTCGTAAATCGTCGCTGGGTGATTGCGAAAGAAGGTACTGTCAAATGGCGTGATACCTGGGCATCGGGAAGAGAATCATAGAAATAAATATCGAATGAAGTATGAAGAGTGAAGGATTAAAATTTTGATTCTTCACTCACGTGATGTGCAACTTATCCTTAGAACCCCACTTCCATTCCTCTCCCCCACAGGGAGAGAGGCTTTGATTTTTGCTCCCCAACGCTAGTAGGGAAGGGGTTGGGGGTTAGGTTTGAGAGAAAGTCGCACATGGCGTTATATTAAACTAATCCATTGTCTGCCTAAATCATTACGGACAAAGTGAAGAAAATAAAATTAAGAAGAATTAAGTAATAAATAAATTTCTTAAAGAAGATTTAAGACTTAGAATGCAATCAGTGACGAGTCTGTGTAGATGAACTGTTAAAAACTAAAACAAATTGTAGTCAAAAAAGTTAAGACTGATAACATTTGCGTATAAAACAACATGAAAAAGGCTAAATCACTAATGAATACTGAGAAATGACAGATTCTCTATCATAAGTAAGAGCCATAAAGAAGCTAATATTTGCAACGATCGCTTCTAAACATACAAAAAGTTATTCATGCAAATTCAAACACCAGACTGGGTGAAGCACGCTGTTTTCTACCAAATTTTCCCAGATCGTTTTGCCAGAAGCAAACAGCCGCGCAAACGATTATTGCAAGAAGCCCGTTGGGAAGATTGGGACTCTATGCCAACCCTGCAAGGCTATAAAGGCGGCGATTTATGGGGCATTATGGAGGATTTAGATTACATCCAGAATTTGGGGATTAACGCGATTTATTTCACACCCATTTTTCAATCCGCCAGTAATCATCGCTATCATACCCACGATTATTATCGAGTTGACCCGATGTTAGGGGGCAACGAAGCTTTTAAGGAATTACTCGATGCAGCCCATCAACGGAATATCAAAGTTGTTCTGGATGGGGTGTTTAACCATTCCAGTCGGGGCTTTTTCTTTTTCCACGACGTTTTAGAAAATGGCCCCCATTCACCTTGGGTAAATTGGTTCAAAATAGAAGGCTGGCCCCTTTCACCATATAATGGGGAATTTCCTGCCAACTACGTGGGTTGGGCAGGAAATCGCGCCTTGCCAGAATTTAACCACGATAATCCAGAAGTACGAGAATACATTATGGAAATTGCCGAATATTGGATTAAATTCGGCATCGATGGTTGGCGATTAGATGTACCATTTGAAATTAAAACTCCTGGTTTTTGGCAGGAATTTCGCGATCGCGTCAAAGCCATCAATCCCGAAGCTTATATTGTGGGCGAAGTGTGGGGAGATTCCCGCGAGTGGTTGGATGGGACGCAATTTGACGGTGTGATGAATTATCTATTTGCCGGGCCGACAATTGCCTTTGCCGCAGGCGATCGCGTAGTCTTAGAACAAGTCCAAAGCCGTGACTATCAACCGTACCCACCCTTATTTGCTGCCGAGTACGCCACCAAAATTCAAGAAGTACTGCAACTTTACCCTTGGGAAATTCAGCTAACTCAACTCAATTTGCTTGCAAGTCACGATACAGCCCGATTGATGACCATTGCAGGCGGCGATATAGCCAGTATAGAATTGTCAACTTTATTGCTACTCACCTTTCCCGGTGCCCCCAGCATCTACTATGGTGATGAAGTTGGTTTACCTGGTGCTATAGATCCCGACTCACGTCGTGGCTTTCCTTTAGAGAGTAACTGGAATCAAGAAATTTTCAATACTCACCGCCAGTTAATTGCCCTCCGCCACACTTACCCAGCATTGCGTACAGGTGATTACCAAGTTCTCCATGCTCAAGGGGAACTTTATATCTTTGCGCGAACTCTAGGCAAAGAGGAATTAATAATTGCCATCAACGCTGGTACAAGTTCAGCAACAGCGAATGCAGATGTCGCAAGTTTGCATACTCAACCCAACAAGCTTTTATATGGCACTGCTGAAGTTGAGTGGAATAATAAAGGAGAAACTCAGCAGTTATTATTGACTATTCCCGCACGCAGTGGCTGCATTCTGGGGGCTAGGGGCTGAGGGCTGTCTCTTA
>NZ_JADEXF010000035.1 GCF_015207245.1 Nostoc cf. edaphicum LEGE 07299 | reverse complement strand
GCATTGGTGAATACACAGCAATCCCCAAAGTTCACCTTTTTTTAATAGAGGTGCGACCATATTTGCTCGCACTTGAAATTTTTCTAGGATTTGGACGTAGCAACCGGGGAACTTTCCTTGATAAATATCAGCGATCGCATTTACTCGACCTTGGGCGTAAAGGGGTGCAAAGTTTTCCCCGAAGCAATAATCATAAACTTTTTCTGCTATTACCGAGTTACACTCAGGTACAACATCCTCAGAAATAAATTCCCCTTCCCAATCTTTTTGAGGGTCAAAACGAAAAACTGCTACTCTGTCTGCTTGCAGCATTTGCCGTGCCTCAGTGACAGTAGTTTGGAAAATTGTATTTAAATCTAAAGACTCCCGAATTCGAGTAATGACGCTAGTTAGTGTTTTTTGTTGCTCTGCTTGGTACTGAGCGTGTGCCAACAATTTATAGTGTCGTAAGGCTACACCAATTTGTGTGCCGATTTTGGTCAGTGATTCGACTTCATAAGATTGCCACTGTCTGGGTGAAGCATTTTGGTAAGCAGCAATGACTCCCCAAAGTTTTTCTCCTTGGAGAATAGGGGCAGTTGCAAAGGCTTTTGCTTGAAATTGCTCCAACAGGGTTACATGGCAGTTTGTTAATCCGGCTTGGTAAATGTCATTGGCTGTAAACGTCTGGTTGTTAGCATAACGTCCGCCTTGCGTCTGTTGTAAATAAGTATCAGCGATCGCAGCCTGAACCCCAACTAAAGGAGTCCAGCCTGACGCAAAAGATTCAGCAACGAAGTTACCACTCCAATCGTCATTGAAGCTAAAGATGGCAACTCGGTCAGCTTGCAGCAACTGGCGTATTTCTTGAGTTGTGGTTTTAAAAATAGTTTCAATATCAAGGGGTGAGCGAATTTCATCGACAATCTGAGCAATTACTTGGTCACGTTGAGCTGCTTGAGCCAATTCTGCGACTTGCAATTGGACTTCATGAAGATGCTTTGCTTGTTGAATCGCAACCACAAGATGGTCAGCAATTTGCCGAATAAACTCAATTTCTGATTCTTTCCAGTCACGAGCCTCACTGCACTGATGAATGCAAAGCAATCCCCACAGTTCCTTCTGGCGCGATAGAGGGACAACGAGGTTGGCCTGTACCTGAAATTTACTCAAAATTGCCACATGGCAATCACTCAGTCCCGCCTTGTAAATATCTGCTACTGCTTGGACTCGACCTTGTTGATAACTGGCAGCAAATTGTTCTCCAAAGCAATGGTCGTAAACTTTTACTGCCATTGCTGAGTCCCAGCCAATGGCAACATCTTCAGAAACAAATTCTCCCTCCCAGTTTTGTTCGCGGTCGAACTGGAAGACTGCTACTCGGTCAGCATTTAGCAACTGACGCACTTGTGTAACAGTTGTTTGAAAAATTGTTTCTAAGTCAAGAGACTCCCGAATTCGGACAATTACACTTGCCAAAGCCTTTTGTTGCTCTAGTTGCTCTTGAAGTTGAGCGCTGGACAAGAGAAGTTGATTTTCTGTGAAATTTGAATTGGGTTCCATTGCTCTGGATTATGTCGTTTTTATACAAGGGTTTCTCATACCAAACTTCATAGGCTTGAAGGGTGTCAAAAGTATGACAAACTGCAAATTTTTACAGTGTTCAACAATTTCCCAGAAGATGGTTATTGTTATAGTTCCCCTTTCTTGATCTATCCTCGTAATGAGTTAAAAAATAGTTTTGGCTTGTACACAACAAAGGAGGCGACTAAGTTAGTATTGCAGGGACAAATCAGAAAAGCGAGCTGACCACTTTTGAATCGCGTTCGCTGTATCATAGCAATCTCAGGAATTTAATTCTGGGCGTAGGCATAGCTTTGCCTTTGCCCTTAGCGTAGGCATTTAAAATTACTAATTTGTCAAAATTTACCTGACAGACTGCGGTATTTCAGGTTAAATGTTTTAAAGTATGCACTCTGCAAGAGTTGTCGGGTATTATTCGTGACACAACAAGATCAAAAACCCTCTCGTTCTTTCGCTGGAATTGCTGGCATTGTTGCCGCAGCCACATTAATTAGTAAAGTCTTCGGTTTAGTGCGGCAGCAAGCGATCGCTGCCGCATTTGGTGTTGGTGCTGCTGCCACTGCCTATAGTTATGCCTATGTTATCCCTGGCTTTTTATTGATCTTACTCGGTGGCGTAAATGGGCCATTACACAGTGCAATCGTCAGCGTTTTAGCCAAGCGTCGCCGAGAAGAAGCGGCTCCCCTAGTAGAAACTGTGACAACGCTGGTAGGTGGAGTGCTGTTGCTGGTGACATTTGCTCAGGTTTTCTTTGCGGATGCGATCGTTGATTTAGTTGGTCATGGTTTGGAAGCGACAACCAGAGCGATCGCCATTCAACAACTCCGCATTATGGCACCGATGGCTTTATTTGCCGGTTTAATTGGCATTGGTTTCGGTACTCTTAATGCAGCCAATCAATATTGGTTACTCTCCATCAGCCCTCTGTTATCTAGCATTACCGTTATTATCGGCATTGCTTTGATGACCATGCAAGTGGGTAAGGACATTATCAAGCCAGAATACGCTTTAATCGGTGGTATGGTATTAGCCTGGGGAACCTTGGCAGGAGCAATTCTCCAATGGCTAGTGCAGCTAATTGTTCAGTGGCGGTTAGGATTAGGTACGTTACGCCTGCGGTTTGATTTTAAATCCCCAGGTGTTCAAGAAGTGATTAGAATCATGACTCCGGCAACAATTTCTTCCGGAATGATGCCAATTAACTTTGCTACTGTGCTTTACTTCGCCAGTCCCATACCTGGTGCTGCTGCTGGCTTTAACTATGCCAATTTGCTAGTACAAACTCCCTTAGGGATTATTTCTAATATAATTTTGCTGCCTCTGTTACCAATATTTGCCAAACTTGCCGAACCAGAAAATTGGGACGATCTCAAATTGCGTATTCGTCAAGGACTCCTACTTAGTGCTGTCACCATGCTACCTCTAGGAGCGTTAATGGTAGTGTTATCTGTACCCATTGTTCAGGTAGTGTATGAGCGGGGTGCTTTCAAGCAAGATGCTACACAGCTAGTTTCCGAGTTGCTAATCGTTTACGGGATTGGCATGTTTGCTTACTTAGCGCGTGATGTCTTGGTGCGGGTATTTTATGCCTTGGGTGATGGGCAGACACCTTTTCGCATCAGTACTTTTAATATCTTTCTCAATGCTGCGCTCGATTGGATTTTAGTTGGGCCTTTTGGTGCTCCCGGTTTGGTGTTAGCAACAGTGGGTGTAAATTGCAGTTCCCTGTTGATGCTGTTATGGTTGCTCGATCGCAAACTCAATGGTTTGCCTTGGCGGGAGTGGAGTGTGCCGATTTTGGGTTTGACTGCTGGTAGCGTAGCTGCTGGGGTAGCAAGCTATGGGACTTTGGTTGCTTCTCAACAATTCTTAGGTAAAACGGGTTTACTAGTTCTACTGTTGCAGTTGTGTGTATCTGGCTTCGTGGGAATTGCGGTGTTTGCTGCGATCGCTTCATTGATGAAAATACCAGAGGTAAATATTTTTATCTCTCGTCTACGTCAGCGCTTTTTGAAGAGATAACTGTTATCTAAATATAATTCAAGAGTCAGGAGTCAGAATTCAGCATGAATTGGAGTCCGAAAAAGCGAATAGCACAGCGTAAAGACAAGACAGTGGCGAGTCTGAATCTTCCACTTTCTTGTTCTGACTCCTGAATTCTGACTTCTGAATTCTTCAATTAAATATTTCAGTAGTTCCACCCAGGTGGGTGAGAAATAATTCAACCACTTGGGTGAACCAGATGCGTGAGGTTACATTTTGTAAAAAAAGAGATTCTAGTACTAGAGAAGATTGATTTTACTTAACTCTAGTGAGAATAATTCTATGAAATTTACAAAATTAGCTGCCTCTTTCCTTGCTGTTGCTTCCATTGTCCTCTCAGCCGGCATTGCATCTGCTCAAACAGCAGGTACTAACGGTAACTACATCGGTGCTGGTGTTGCTGTTGGTGCAACCAGTGGCGGACAAGGAAACGATGAAGCACAAATTGGTGGTAATATTCAAGGACGATACGCCGTACCCAATGCTCCTGTTTCACTGCGGGGTTCTGTATTGTATGGTGGTGATGCTGCTGCAATTATGCCCATAGTGACTTATGATGCGCCCATCGCCAAAAATACTAACGTTTACTTCGGTGGCGGTTATTCCTTTGTAACTGACGAAGGTCAAAAAACTCCATTGGGCAATCAGAATTCACCTGTAGTCACCCTTGGGATTGAATCAGAAGTTAGCAAAAATGTCATTGCCTACGGCGATACTAAATGGGGTATTGACGCCTACAAAAATAGTGATGCTGATGCCGTCAGCTTCCAAGCTGGATTAGGCTATCGCTTCTAGTAATTACGAGCTAGAAAACGGCCTATTCACAAGCTAAAGCAATGCTGTTTACCAGCCGTAATAGTAATTCATTCTTTCATACCTGAGTATTCTATTCAGGTATGAATAGTTTTTATTGATGATTTTGATAAAAAATGATATTGGCTAGTATTGATAGTTTCTTTTAAAGTGAAATGAGTAATTGAGAATACACGTATAAGATATTACTCATGAAAAAGATTAATCCCATTTCAGAAATAGTTGGTGAAACAACTGACGTAGAATCTTGGCTGATGCGAACGGGGCTAAGATTTTCCGACTTAGGTAACGATGCTGCAAGTATTGCAATCCGTAGGCAATGGCGAGAATACCAAGCCGCAGTTCACAAATGTTGTGTAACCCTACATCAACCACCATCACGCGTTCAACTAAGCGGCGACTATGCCAGCTTGAGAATACCTGGCTCGGCATTAACTAATTGTGAGATCGATCGCCTGTCGAGTCGTTCCCAGTCCTTAGACTAATTATCCTGTTGCACGCCGTTCACTACTGGCTTAACTTCCGAAAATGGATCGGTGCCTCCACCCCAGTTAAAATCACTAATTCGGAAGCTGATGCCGCCTAACTCCAACACCGGATTGTAACGCAAGGTGATGCCATAGGTACGACGGCTATATTCCAAAATGTAGTCGGTGCTAGTTTCCTTACCAGTATCCAAGTTAACAGATGTTTGGAAACCTAAGCGAAAAGGGCCGTAGATTTGCTGTGATATTCCGGCGGTCAATACTTTGTTATCAACGGAGCGGTCAAACAAAAAGGGAGATAATCCGCTATTTAAGCCTTGAGAGTAACTGACATTAAAGGCGGTATAGTCGAAAAAAGGTCGGGAAAAATGACCAATTTGCCCTTGTAAGCCAATTGTACCAGTTAGAGTACTTTGGTTATCACCATTGGTGTAATAACTGGTAGTACCTGTGAGGCTAGCGATCGCTAGCAAGTAAGGAACTACAGGAGTAGCGGTGTATCGTAATCCCTCGGTGGCAGTGGGTGGTAATGGTTTTCCCTGCCACAGCAACAGCCCTCTACTGAGAGTCGCACTGCCTTGTAAACGACCAAGTGAAATGCGATTGTTTTCCCGCACTGGTTCTAGCAAGTCTAGGCGATCGGTATTGGCATCAATATACTGGGCACTTGCCTGGTAGTTAAGGTTGATGCCACTTTTTCCTAAAGGAATCACAGGAGAGGTAATAATGCCGCCAAAACTGCTCTGGACAGTTTGAAAACCCAGAGTACCGTTGTAGAGACGATCGCGGTAGTTATATTGCACATTCAATGTATGGGGAAAGGAAGTGCCTAATGTCTGGCGCAATCCTAAATTCACTCGCAAATTTTCTTCCACGTCATTCAAGTTAAAACTAGTTAACTCCGCAGTTCCCTGAATTATCCTCCGTGGACTCAAAACAGAATTTATCTTGGTCTTCACACCAAACAGTGCGCCTAAGTCGCCCGTGCCTTCTTCCACACCTCTCTGTAATAATAACTGGGGCGTGATCGTCCAGCGTGTTTGCTCTGTATCGATTAGTGGAAAGCCACGCTCAATATACAAACCACCCCGATCTTCTCCATCGTAGCCAGGGGAGACTATTGCAGGTGAAACGTCCCGCTCTCGACGGTCAATAGTACGCTCATTCAGGGGAATTGGTAAGGAGACTGTTTGATCCAATACCAAACGCTGTTTCTGCGTCCTGATGCGGTCTACCAAAGGTGATTCTCGCGTCAAAGTTACTTTATCTGCGCGTAATTCTAATTCTGGGGGCGAAAAAGGATCGTTGGTGATGCGGACATTGCTTGCTTGCCAGCCTTGCGGATAAAAATCAATTTGTTCAGCTTCAAATCTGAGCCGATTGACTACACCCCCTGCTTTCGGTGGCGGGATGTTGCTAGCATCTGACTGACCACCAAATGTCACATTAATTCCTCCAGGGCTACTCACACCGGAAACGGGCTGATTGGCTCTAATGCGATCGCTGGGCGGACGTTTTGAAACTCCACCAGCACTTATAGCTGTGGGTGAAAAAGCAAAATCTGTTTGTGCTGAAGGTACGTAAATTTCTCCTCTACCATTTTCCAGTTCCCCACGATCTTGAACGAAGTTATAGGTAAAGCGTTGTCCGCGCAGTATCTGATCGCCCCGTGTTAAGGTGACGTTGCCTTCCCCCGCAGCGATCATGTTGTCCAAATTGACTTGTAAGCGATCGGCATCCACCACTGCTCCATCAAATCGCACAATTACATTACCTACAGCTGTAATAATTCGCTGTTTCTCGTCATACTCTTGCCGATCTGAAGTGACTTCTACAGTTCTTGGCCCGGCTGGCGGTGTGGTAGCTGGTGCAGTTGTACCAGATGGTTGAGCTTGGGGCTGAGTGGTATTTACTTGTGGTGTAGGCGTTGGTACTTGGCTTTGTTGCTGGAATTGGGACTTAAATTCTACAGTGATCGGTACTGAGAGTTGGTTTGTGGGCTTGCGAGATTTAAATGTTATAAAATTTTGTACTGATTGAGAACTAGGTGCTAGATCGGCAGCAGATAAAGAGATATTGTCTTTTTTTAGAGACTGTTGTGCAGTAAGAGCGCGTTTCTGTTTTTGTTGGGTTAACTTTTGAGATAAAATTTCTGCTTTGGATTTGTCTAACTTGTTACTGTTGGTGACAGTTGGGGCAATTTGAAGAGGCCATGGAGATTGGGCGACCAGTGGGCTTGGAGAAACTCTATAGGTAAAGCTCGAAGAGTCCAAAAAGGTTGATTTTGCTTCACCATTAGAGTTTGGATTTAGCGTAGACGCAAAGCGGCTTGTCGTCAGAGATCGCTGACTGAGTTTTTGAGAAGGCTCATCTTTTGCGTTTTGATCTGAAGCCTCCGCTCCGACTTTTTTTTGCAAGGCAGCGGCTTCTCTTTGCATCTCCCGTTTACGCAGTGCCGACATCAGAATTTCCGAGTGGCGGGGTTCGACGCTCGGACTTGTCTTTGTGTCTTTTTTAACTTGGCGATTAGAAGCTGTAACCTCCTGCGTGGGATAACCAACAACCAGTGGCTGCCCCAAAAGCCTAGCAGTTGCAGAAGCGGGGAATGGGGAACTTTCTGGTGGAAAGGTTTCTGGTGAATGAGCTACAGAAGAAGTTTTAGCAACTACCAAGTCATCTTGAGTTGAGTCAATCGGAGTTGACAATAAAGGATCGCTTTTAGTGTTACCCGAAATTGCCAACTGAGCCAAATTCTTGGGCTGCTTGGATTTGTCTGTTTTTTCGTGTATTCCAGTATCTACACCTGAAAGAAACTTTGTATGACTAGCAGACGAGGCGGGATTTACAGGTTGTAAAGATTCAACGATAGGAGGCGGATTAGGTGGCAGAACTGGATGAAGCATAAGTGAGCAAAATCGGGCTAACAAACAGCCAAATGACAAAGGGAAGGATTAAACATACATTTTGCCTTCCGACTGTCGCCTTCTGCTACCTACAGCAAGCTACTTGGAAGAAGAAACTTACTA
This sequence comes from Nostoc cf. edaphicum LEGE 07299, assembly GCF_015207245.1. Taxonomy (GTDB): domain Bacteria; phylum Cyanobacteriota; class Cyanobacteriia; order Cyanobacteriales; family Nostocaceae; genus Nostoc; species Nostoc edaphicum_B. Next base: position 2,536 of record NZ_JADEXF010000035.1, on the reverse strand, counting down.
AATTTTCGCTTAGTAAGTTTCTGTGGCGTTTAGTATTTTCCGCCTTCCAAAGTCGCGGATGATTTATCGCCCTTTTACTCTAAGTCCCGACGGCCGGGGTTACGAGCTGGATCGTTCGACAAAAATCCGAAGATGAAGATAGTTACGAAGAAGGCAACAACAATATAAACAGCGATTTTTAAAGTCAGCATAGAAATATCTCCAACGGGTAAAACAAAGAAAGCTTTTCTTTCAGTATCTGCAATGCAGAAAAGATAGCTACTTTATATTACCCAAATCTCGTCCCTTTTTTAGATGACTCTGGGGACTCAGGACTAACAATGCCTATCCTACGGTTATTGATAATGTACAAGATGTCAGTTGTCTGACTTGTAGATGCCCTTAGGAAAGATAACTCAGAGGCGTTTACCCTTGTGACGTTGACTGCTCGCAAAGGTTTCCCAAAAAAGGCAACAGGTTACAAGGGATAGTTACTATTCCCCATACCCTTCGGGAGTACTGAGTGCTGAGTACTGAGTGGGGAATAGGGAAGGTGGAGATAAGGAAGCAGGGGAGATGGATGAGGGGGACAAGGGGACAATGGGGTAAACAAAACTCTTAACTCTTAACTCTTAACTCAGCACTCAGCACTCAACACTCCCAATGCCTATGTCTTAACTTGAAGCTTTGCTATATCTTTGCCAATTCGGTTTTTGATTACTCGTGCAGGTATGCCGACAGCAACGGAAAAAGGAGGAATATCTCTATTAACAACTGCTCCCGCACCAATAACACTGCCTTTGCCGATAGTAACGCCATCTAATACTGTTACTCCATGTCCTAGCCAACAATCATCCTCAATCACAATTCCCTTGCGAGTAACACCTTGGTATTTAATTAGCTCCATCGGATCGGCAAAATTATGATTATTGGCATATATCCCTGAGTGGGCAGCAATCAAGCAGTGTTTACCAATTTTAATGTCTCCTGGACCCTCAATACACACGTTGGGAGCAATGAAGGTGTCTTCATCAATATGTATACACGTATCTTCCAAACACCCTATATCAACGTTACGCTCAATAGCGACTCTATTTCCTACATGAATTCTATTATTTTTATGTCCTCTCGCATCCATCCGCACACCCTTGAAAATATAGACTCCTGTGCCGATCTCAATACAAGAAGTACCGTTAAATTCAACACCATTTTGAATATATACTGGGCTGTCTATCTGGGCAAAAATACTACGATATCCTAAATTACGCAACTTTGGGCCCAGAAGAAGTGTTGGAATATCTCCTAACACTGTAGTTACTAAAAGTTCTTGCACGCGCTGCAATTTGGAAAAATATTGCTCGTTCTGCATGGCTACATATCTCTTTAATCAATTGTTGTTGACAGTGTTGAAAGTTGTTTTGGCTGTATTCTAATCTTCTGTCAATACCAATAGGCTCTGTGTGGATTAATACATGAGCTAAGGTAGCAGTATCACCAAAATTCCCCAAGATTTTTAGATGGTTTTTCAAATGTTGAAAAACCAGAGTCTGGCTTTGACTATGCGAGCAACTCTTGAGGTTAGGTGTGTAGAATTACTCAAGCAATATGCACAATTGCATTAAGTCGCTAGCAGATTTTGTACTATATGCACGTAAAATTTTGGCTTATGTTTCACAAAATCAATTAACAAAACAATTTCAATGCATTGCTGTGTCAAAACTTAGACTCTAAATTGTCTGATGGAAAATTTGCTGGTTTAGATAGACTACTGTTTTGGTTCTCTGGCAAATTTGAAAAGCTTGCTACCGCTAACAGCACTCCTAAAGCAAATAGGGATAGTGTTGTTTGTCTTGAGGCTATTTCCTCTCAAGCGGTTTTAGTCTTTTGAAACAATTCAGTTTCACAAGCTATTTTGCAACAAAAAATACATTTAACTAGACTATATTCAAAGTTTAGATAAAATTTCTGCCTAGCATAACAATGTAATTATTGTTGGATTTTTCTGGGTATTTTTGCCCAAAAAATCCAATTAGGGTGGATTATCTCCCACATCAGCCATCACATTGAAGTTAACCATCGGTGCAAACAAGTAAGCGCTTCCCCGACTGCTATGACGGCTTTCTTGCAACGAATTTCTAGAGTATGCTGCTCCAATCATGTTGCACACGGATGATTTACAGACTAAACCAATTCACGTTTGTAATGACATGAATAGTTTTTAATAACAATTGTTTTTAACGATAACACATTTTATTTTTAGTGGAACACTCTCATCAACTAAGTTGATTTCCAGATTTATTGTTGATGATAATGGTAAAAATAAGTTAACTTTTTTACTAGAGCAATCGCTACTCTGAAATATTTTTATACACTTAGACAGCATCCATTCAGGACGGAGATTTAAAAATGTTGTAAGTGGTTATTGGCATTTTTGTCTATATTTCTATCGTTACTATTTTATAATTGGGCGTTAAACTCAGAATGATATCTACTATACTTATGACACCCTCGTCGTTAAAAAGCTAAAGTAGCTGAAAATTTTCCTCTTCCCTATTAC
>NZ_JADEXF010000034.1 GCF_015207245.1 Nostoc cf. edaphicum LEGE 07299 | reverse complement strand
CAGGATCTTATCTACAGACTCGATGTCTTTAATTTCTCCCAGTGCAGAGATTGCAGCTTGTTGTAACACGACTTCTTTGCTATCTAATGCCTGAAGAAGAATTTGACGGGCACGAGGATCTTTAATATTACCTAGAGAAACAGCTGCACTAAAACGTACTAGCCAATCAGTATCTTCATAAAATGCCCGTGAAAGCACCTCAAAGGCTCTGGCATCACCCAAATATCCTAAAGCACCGGCGGCATCAGCGCGTATACCATAATCGGGGTCATTTTCGAGAATTTTTACCAAAATAGAATAACATTCTGGCGTTGGCTTGATTCCCAGAGCAAATATTGCCATCGATCGCAGTTGCAAAGATTCATCGTCTAGTACCTTTTTAATCAAAGGGACTGCATCCTCAGCCGCAACATGACGCAGATTAGCAAGGGCTACCATGCGATCGCGTAAATTCGGACTTTCTAACTGAGTAGAAATTTCTTGTAAGCTTAGAGCTGCCATTTAGTTCAAAGCGTTTTCTTTACTTATCTTAATTTACCCGATCTGTTCATCAGGCTGTCGCCATCGTGAAGTAGGAGTTTGGCGACTTTACAAAATGGCTCAATTATGAGTGAAGAATAAACAAATATTACTTACGTGAGATTATATATTGAATTTAGCAGTAATTAAGGGATAATCTTCAAAGCTTCAGTCGCTTGTTTTTTGTTGAATATAGATGTAGGGCGATCGCACCTTGTCGTCAAAAATCGCAGTTTTCCCTCAAACATAGCTTTGTGTCCACCCTCTTACGCTAAAGTTGCATAAGAACGTGCATCTAAAGCCAGGAGGAAAGAGTTGTGAAAGCAGTCTTGATGACAACAGCTGGCAGTCCCGAAGTTCTGCAAGTACAGGATGTGCCAAACCCTGCTGTTCCTGTAGGGAATACTGAACTTTTAGTGCATTTGGTGGCGGCTGGCATTAACCCCATTGACACTAAACTTCGTAGTCGAGGCACTTTCTACCCCGATCGCACGCCAACAATTTTAGGATGTGATGGTGCAGGTATTGTTGAAGCAGTAGGTGCTGGAGTTCAGCGTTTTCGCGCAGGTGATGAAGTATATTTTTGCTATGGAGGGTTGGGGGCACACCAAGGAAATTACGCTGAATATACCGTTGTAGATGAGCGGTTTGTGGCACGTAAACCCGCCTCTATCTCCTTTGCCGAAGCAGCAGCAGCGCCTTTAGTATTAATCACCGCCTGGGAAGCTTTATATGAACGGGGACGATTAGAACCTGGGGAACGGGTTTTGATTCATGCGGGTGCTGGTGGTGTCGGCCATGTAGCAATTCAATTGGCAAAACTCAAAGGTGCTACTGTTTCCACCACAGTAAGTTCTGAGGAAAAAGCTAATTTCGTCAAAGAACTCGGTGCCGATCATATAATTTTTTACAAACAAACAGACTTTGTGCAAGCGGTATTAGATTGGACTGGCGGCGAAGGTGTAGACTTGGCTTTTGATACCGTAGGCGGCGAAACCTTTCACAAAACCTTCCCCGCAGTGCGAGTCTATGGAGATATTGTGACGATTCTCGAACCAGATGCCAATACTGCTTGGAAAACTGCTAGAACTCGCAACCTCCGCATCGGTTTAGAATTAATGCTGACACCAGCATTGCTAGGATTACAAGATAGTCTCCACCATCATGCAGAAATTCTCGAACAATCTGCCACCTGGATCGATGAAGGCAAATTAAAAATCCATGTGAATCACAAATTTCCCTTAAAAGAAGCAGCTAAAGCCCACCAACTGATTGAAAGTGGGTCTGTGACAGGTAAAATTGTTCTGCTGATTAGTGACGAATGATCGAACAATTTGCATAATTTATCTTTTAAACGCAAAGGCACGCAGAGGTTAAACGCAAAGGTACACAAAGGAGTTTCTCTGCGTACCTCTGCGCTTCCCTTAGCGTTCCTTTGCGTTTTACTCCTCCTCCCCCTACCAACTTCGGCAGTACAAACACAACCAGAACGCACACCCTTAACCCTAGAATTATTACAAGAACGACTACGCACACCCATACTCCGCGAAGGAAATTTAACCGTCGATTTGCAAAAAATGGCGATCGATTTACGCCCAGAAAACGCCAGTTTTCGTGATGCTTTTTACCAACTACTACGAAAAGAACTCAGTACAAAACCTCTAGGTTTAGACCTCAGCTATACTTTAATTCTGGGGGATTTTGTCGGCAGCGATATGGGATTAAGAACACCATTATATGCAAAAGCGATCGCATCCATTTTCACCGCTACCGAACAAGAAAAACTAGAACGTTTGCGCTTTGTTTGTCTAGAGTCACTCGCAATCGCTTTACCCAACTCTAAAGATTGTCGATCGCTTCTGAGAACAGAGTCAACCCCAGCCAGTGAAATTGCCGTCTTTCGTGGTGTCTTAACACTGGCGCAAACTCGCTTCAACGGCGAAGTGAAGTTCTCCAATACATTTTTTCTTCAGTCTGTTGATGCCCAAGGTGCAACTTTTCTCCAACCCACTAACTGGACTGAAACCAGATTTGCTCGTCCTGTGAGTTTTACCAGTGTTAATTTCCAACAACCAAGTAATTTTCAGGGCAGTATATTTTTTGAAAAAGCTAATTTTAAAAAAATTAACTTTCGGGAACTGGCTGATTTTCAAGGTAGTATCTTTGAGGCAACTGCCAACTTTAACCAAGCAAATTTTAAACAGTTGGCTAAATTCAGTAATGTCCAATGGCAAGGAAATGCTGATTTTTCTGAAGTGGATTTTGCCAATCAAGCCCAGTTTACTAAGGCAGATTTTAATCAGTTTCTCCTTTTAACAGAAGCGACTTTTGAGCAAGGTGTAAGCTTCCGAGAAGCAGAGTTTAACCAATTAGTAAATTTGCAAGGTGCGAGCATTTTGAACCAAGCAGATTTTAGTGATTCCAGGTTTGCTAAAGAGGCTTGTTTAAGCGTATCTGGTTTAACTTTTAACTCCAACCAAGCGAAAATTTTAGGTAATCCCGGTCAAATTGGTCAGATGTTCTGCATCCCAACATTGCAAGGTAATCAAAACGTCTTGCGGAATTTGGGGCAAAATTTCCGTCAGCAACAGCAAGTTGCCGATGCTAATGAACTGGAATACACAAAACAACGACTGCGATTAATTGAGTTTGGGCATCGTTTGACGGCTACAAATATTAATAGTGCAACTGTTGCAAGTTTGATGAATTTGGGTTTTTCCGCAACTCAAGCTGAAGCGATCGCCCAGCGTCGTCTGGTAAAATCCTTTCGCAACAGTAGTGAGTTACTCACCATTGCAGACATCGATTTAGAAAAATATACCCAACTAAGCGATCGCTTAATTGTTGGCGAAACCCTTTCTATAGTTGGGTGGTTGCTGCAAGCTTGGAGTTGGTTGGCGTTGAGTGTACTGCTGTTGTTGAGTGGCTATGGTACGAATTTTTGGTTAGTGTTTGGTGTGGGAGGAGTTGCGATCGCTTATTTCGGTCTACTATTTTGGCTAGTAGATCGCTATCGTCGGCTGCATCCCGTACCAATTATTCCCACATCTTACGAAACCATTTCGATATTAGTCAGTTTTAGCGTTTTAGAATTCTTCAGCTTACTAGCAATCTTTCGCAATGCTCAACAACCTTGGCTGACATTGGGATGTCTGGTAATAATTCTTGTCCCCGTCCCAATGGCTTTATTGATCCGACTTTACCAACAAGGTCGTTATCATGACTTAATGGACGTTTCTTACTTCACAGAAGACGGCACATTTCGCCAGTTACGATTGTTGATTGGGCGTTTGCCAGTGATACCAAGGAATCAGACATTTCGGGAACGATATATGCCCTTGTTGTGCGATCGCCGTTGGAACTGGCTCAACTACTATGATTTTAGTCTCAACAACCTAGTTAAATTAGGATTTAACGACATTCGCCTACGAGACGAACACCTACCTGGCATCATCTCTGCACTTGCTTGGTATCAATGGAGTTTGGGTGTAATTTACATCACTCTCGTTTTGTGGACACTTTCCCGCACAATTCCGGGATTGAATTTGCTGATTTATCTGAAGTAATTCCTGTACCGAATCTTTTTTCGCTACACTTCGTAGCAGTGCTAATACAGCGTATTGCAGTGTGTTAGAAATCGTGCTATTTATTGTTATCAGTCTGGCGGTATTACATCTGCCAAAAGTAATAGAAGCCCGGTTAAACGCAAATTAATTAAATATCTAAAAATTTGGTAAATTTATCAAAAGATTGTTCATTACAATATAATAATGTTTAACCAAGTTCAATCTTGTTATAAATAGGTAGGCGGGAAAATTCATAACTACGTCATTGCGAGTGAAACGTTCGCAGAGTGTCTTGAAGAGAAGCAATCGCAAAGTTTTGAGCCTTTTATACTTAGTTACATAGTTTAAGTTTGTTTATCTACACCTACTTACAAATATATCAGTTAATTTTTTAAATTATTGTCTAAAAATATCTACAAGTTTGATAAATATATCAAAACATTTTTCATTGTGCTTCAAAGTTAAATCATATAAATTGTAAGTGTAAATAGGTAGCATTTATTAAAAATTGATTATCTCCACTTAACAAAGATAACCAAGTGATTTAATAGCTACTAACTAGTTTTGCTAACAATCAAAATAACAAAACAGCCATGAAATAGACAAAAATTAAATCTATTTTATGTTCTGATGCTAGCAAAATTTTTATCAAAACAATAACGAGGATGAATTCTAATGGCAGACAATTCAAGTAATAGTGGTAGCAATAGTAATAGTGGTAGCAGTAACTCCTCTACTAATGGGAACAATGCGATTGGACAACTTGGACCCTTTGATCGCTTGAAACCAGTTATCCCTGAGGGCTCCAATATATTCAGTGGTGTTGGTAATGGAGAAAATGGTAGCGCATTTGGTGGCGGTGCTGCTGTCGGTAGCGGTGGCAGTCAGCCTTTAGCCTATAATGGTAATCCTTTCGCTGGTGACAACTTCTGGAATATCTTTGCAGGGGGTGTCAACCCAGCCGCAGGCGGTGGTAGGCCATCCACAGGCGGTGCAAACCCATCCGCAGGCGGTGGTAGACCATCCACAGGTGGTGCAAACCCATCCGCAGGTGGCGGGAACCAAAGTACTGGCAGCGACCCTTTGACTGGCGCTGGTGGCAGTAGTAACCCATTCGCAGGCGGTGGTAACTCATCCGCAGGTGGTAGTAACCAAGGTAGTGGTAGCGACCCTTTGACTGGTGCTGGTAGCCAGACCTATGGTATTAGCACAAGTAAAATACCGAACGGGTCTGATTTGAGGGTTACTATTGACAAGCTAGTTGACTCAAGGCTTGACAAGGAACTGGGCGATGGAAAAACCCCATCATTTGGTGGTGGTAGTGGAGGACAAATCCCATCATTTGGTGGTGGTAGTGGAGGACAAATCCCATCATTTGGTGGTGGTAGTGGAGGACAAATCCCATCATTCGGTGGTGGTAGTGGAGGACAAATCCCATCATTCGGTGGTGGTAGTGGAGGACAAATCCCATCATTCGGTGGTGGTAGTGGAGGACAAATCCCATCATTTGGTGGTGGTAGCGGAGGACAAATCCCATCATTTGGTGGTTAATAAATCCCGTTCGCTTAATAGAATCCTTGCGAAAATGAGCAGATAAATAGAGAGAACAATAATGAGTTCTTCAGTACATAGTATGCTAGTACAGTTTGGCGCAAATAAACATACCATTCGATAAAGCTCAAAAGCGTGTATTATCAGTGATGTGACTTCTGCCTTATTGTACTAGTTTGCTATTTTACGTCCTGGAACTATTTACAGCTAAGGATTTAAGCAATATTCTCTGTTAGTTTGACAGTAAGATGATTAAAGCCTTTATTTTAGAGATATTTTGGGTTTAGCAAATTCATAATTTTTATAAGAAGTACTGAAGTCCTCATAACTTTTTAACTAAAAATAGGAAAATTAGTGCCAATGGAAAAGTCTGCTGTCAATCCCTTTAATGGTGGAGTTAATCCCTTAAGTGCAGGTGTCCCTAACAGCGTTGGTTCCTTTGCTACCAATAGCAGTTTGTCTCCTGAAGGTAGCCCGTTGACGGGTGGTAGCAATCTGTTATTAGGTAACGGTAACAATCCCATTCCAGGTGGCGGTATTAACCCGTTTGCAGGCGATGCTGGCAGTGGGCTTCAGAAATTAATCTTTGATCGATTAAAGTTAGTTTTGGGTGATAACTTTTTCAAAGGTATTGACAACACATTGGCAGGAGGTAGTAATCCTTTTGCAAACAGTGGTTATCCGATTCCAAGTGGGGCTACTAACCCATTTGCAGGCGGTGGTAATGCGATTCCAAGTGGGGCTACTAACCCATTTGCAGGAGGAAGCAACCCATTTGCAGGAGGAAGTAACCCATTTGCAGGCGGTGGTAATGCGATTCCAAGTGGTGGTAATGCGATCGCAGGTGCTGGAAGTCTGCTTCAACAATCACCTTTCGATCCGTTGAAAGAAGTCCTTGGTAACAATACACCCTTTAGCAGCGGTGGGAATACATCTAATCCTGGTAGCCAAACCTTTAATGAAGGCAACGCACCGGTTGGGAATGGTAACAAGAACCTTGGTAATAATAACGCAACTATTGGTAATTTTAACTCGGATTATGGTAGTGACAGCGCAACCATTGGGAATGGTAACTGGAACTTTAATAATGACAACACAACCATCGGTAATGGCAACTGGCTATTTGGAAAGAGTAACACAACTCTTGGTAACGGCAACTGGTATTGGGACGATGGAAGTAATAATTCAACATTAGGTAATGGTAATTGGCACTTCGGCAGTGACAACGCAACCATTGGAAACGGTAATTGGGACTTTGGTACTAATAACACAATTATTGGTAATGGTAACTGGGTTTTTACCAGTGGAAATGAAATTATTGGTAATGGCAATTGGTTAGCGAATACTGACAACACAAAAATTGGAAATGTCAATAATATCAGCAGTTTAAAGTTATCCCCGCTAGGGATCAAAACTGATGTTAACAATCTAATTGACTCTCTTATAGGTAAAATAGGTCAAAATTTTCTTGGGTTCACAGGAGATTTTGATGAATCGAGTAGCCAAACGTTTAACCGCCTCATCTCTTCCAAAAGTGTTGGTAATGACACTAATATATCTAGCGATATTGAGCAACTTTTGGCATCACTCAGCCCAATTCAAGGAAATTTTATCAATTATCAGCCTGTGCAAAACCCTCAGCCTGTCCCAGAATCTGCTTCTTCAGTGCCATTGGTAGTAATGGGATTCGTGTGTTTGCTGTTGTCACTGTTCAAAAAACAGCAACACTGTTAACGTAAATTCAATCCTTCAAGCTGATTGCGATCGCAGGTACACGCCATGAGGTGAGATAGGTATTAACATCCTCATCCAGATTGAGACGACCTTGCTGTGCAAGATGCATGACTGCTAAAGCGAAAACAGGTTTGCTGATTGAGGCTGCTTGAAACAACGTGTTTGGTGTAACTTCACAAGTTGTTTTGGCCTGACACACCCCAAATCCACGCGCCCATTCGATTTCAAAATCATTAATAACTGCAATACTAATACCTGGGGTGTGGTGATGTGCTAATTGCTCATTCAATGTTTTTGGTAGACCAAATTTTCCTTCCAACGTTGTTGCTGACAGAAGATTATTGATGACACGCTCAATGCGTTGCTCAATGGATTGCAGCATTGGTATACGCCACTTTTCCGTTTTGGATTTGTCAGTTCTATCCAATTCTACTCAAACTTTGCGATGCCTACGGCGGTAAACTACGCACTTCCTGTTTTTCTACCAGATTCAATACGCTTGGGTTAAGGCTAAAACTCTTTGTCAAAGTCAACTTTTTTAACGAACCGCAGAGGCGCAGAGGAAACAGAGAGAAGAGAAAAAATGCTTAACCCAAGCGTATTGCTACCAGATTGACTTAAAGCAATAATTAGCCAGAATTAATGCTGTCCGCACCAAGCTATTCTCATGGAGACGTTTTGCGATCGCACTACAAAGTTAAGTGAATGCATTGGCTTGCATTGTTAATACAGCGGCGGCCTTGTTAATGCATCGGCTTGCATTGTTAATACAGCGGCGGCCTTGTTAATGCATCGGCTTGCATTGTTAATGCGGCGGCGGCCTTGTTAATACAGCGGCGGCCTTGTTAATACATCGACTTGCACAAGCTAACCTACTCTTTCGCTAACATTGCTTCAATCCCACGTTTTTAAGCGTGGGTTCCCTACACCCCACACCTTATCCCCTACACCCTCTAAACTTACTGTTATTTATTGCGTTGTTATTGGGCACATTAAATATAGAGTTTAGCACGTATAAATATATGCCTAACCAAGATACAACACGTCGTTTGCGTTTTCAAATCATTAGTCAAGATATTACCTCATTCCACGGTTTGCAAACCGTCAGCACTTACGATACAAGCCGTTCTAATGCCTCTGTTGCAAACATTCAGCAAGCTTATCAGGCGATGTTGGCACAGCAACAGGCTGAAACTGAAAGACTAGCTTTATACCGCGCTGCTGTCGATGCTGCTCGATTGGCAGAATGGGAATTTCACAATGCTGTATTAGCTATGAAAGAAGTTGTACGCGGACAATATGGCTCAGATAGCGATCAAGCCCAAGCGGTTGGACTGAAGAAAAAATCCAACCGCAAGCGTCCCACTCGCAAAAAGTCGGTTGCAGTTGCAAGTTAATTAACTTAACTAATCAAGTCAAGTTTAAATTAATCGTTAAGCAAGTTCGTAGTAAGGACTTTAGTCCTTATTTTCTAAGCACTCAAGTGCTTACTACAAACTTTCAAAACTTATCAAGCGATCATTTCCTTTTCGATGTTATCTGTGCCAGTGCGAACCTCATCGAGATTATCTGGTAGAAATCCACCCGCTTGCATTTTCCATAATCTGTAGTAAGCGCCGCCGAGTGCCAGCAGTTTAGCGTGGGAACCATCTTCGATAATTCGACCTTTATCGAACACCAGAATTCTATCTAGATGGACGATGGTAGATAATCGATGAGCTACCACAATGACCGTTTTTCCATTCATTGCTAAGTCGAGGGTATCTTGGATTGCTTTTTCGGTGATTGAATCGAGACTAGAGGTGGCTTCATCTAAGATTAGGATCGGCGCATCTTTGAGGATTACCCTAGCAATCACAATGCGCTGTCTCTGCCCCCCAGACAACTTAACGCCACGTTCGCCCACCAAAGAATTGTAACCATCTTTACTTTGAACGATGAAATCGTGAGCATGAGCCTTTCGTGAAGCCTCGATCACTTCCTCATCGGTTGCATCCAAGCGTCCGTAACGAATATTTTCTAGCAAAGTGCGATGAAATAGAGACGGATCTTGGGGAATTAAGCTGATCTGAGCGTGTAAAGCATCCTGAGTCATGTCTCGAATATCGACCCCATCAATGATAATCTGTCCAGATTGTGGGTCGAACAAACGCAAAATCAGATTGACAAAGGTGGATTTTCCACAGCCGGACAAGCCTACCAATCCGACACGCTGTCCCGCTTGGATGGTGACAGAAAGGTTGTTGAAAACTTTCTTCTGATCTGTGTAGTTGAAATTCACCCGCCGAAACTCAATCTTACCTTGAGTGATTGAGTGGGCGATCGCCTTCTCGCGATCGACCAACTCGTGCGGTTGAACGATGGTGAAGACACCATTGGCGACATTCCCAATATGTTCAAAAAATTCTAGAAAGCGGCGGCTCAAATTACGCGCTTCACTGATGATCAACAGTGATAAGCTGGTTGCTACAACAAAGTCAGCAGTAGCGATCGCTCCTTGACTCCAAAGAGAGAGCGAGTAATACAGCGTGCTAATTTTCAGAATGGCTGCTGAAATGAACTGAAACCAGCGAATGCGCTCCGAGTACCAGTTGGACTCTCTCACGTGTTTGAGTTCGTGCCTTAATTGCTCATTCAAATAACGTCGTTCAAAATTAAAGCGAGCAAATAGTCGGCTACTAGTGAGATTTGTGACTGTATCTACGATGATGCCAGTTGTCTCACTTCTGGCGGCTGCGGCTTTCCGGGAGTAAAATCGGCAGCGAGTTGCCAGCCAAAACGAAATACTGATGAAGAGAACTGCCCATATTCCCACGAGTGCAGCCAGTGGAGGATAGGCGCGATACAGTATCGTCGTGGCGACAGTATACACAACAATTACTGGCATAAATTCAGTAATCATCATTTGCATCGTCTGGGTAACACCTAGAGAAGTTTCGCTAATCCGATGTGCCAATGCCCCGGAAAAACTGCTGCTCAGGTAGCGATGGGAATGGTGCTGTAAGTAGCCAGATTGATGACTTCACCAAACGAGAAAACACATCGAGATAAGGGTGCAGATTTGTTGGCATTGTTAGAAACAGGCGAGAACAGATAAGGCAAGGAACCATTGTTAGTGTCGTGAGAGCGTTGTTCAACAGGCATTGTTGTGACTCCTAATTTGATTTGGGGATTGGGCAGGGAGGCAGAGGGGCAG
>NZ_JADEXF010000033.1 GCF_015207245.1 Nostoc cf. edaphicum LEGE 07299 | reverse complement strand
CTCTTAACCAAAGCCGTTCTAATCGTGACAGCGCCCAAGCTAATGTAAATGAAGCACAGCAAGCACTGGCTCTGCAAAAAGCCGGGTCGCGTCCAGAAGATGTTGAGCAAGCACGAGCCGTGGTGAAGCAGAGACAGCAAGCTTTGGCACTCCTGAAAGCCGGAACGCGCCAAGAAGATATTAACGCAGCCCGTGCCCAAGTAACATCGGCTCGTGGTTCGCTGCAAAACATCCAAGCCGAAATCAATGACACAATTATTCGCGCACCCTTTGATGGTGTAGTGACAAAGAAGTATGCCGATCCCGGCGCTTTCGTGACACCCACAACTGCCAGTAGTGAAGTAGCTTCTTCTTCTTCTTCTTCAATCTTGTCTCTAGCTTCCACAAATGAAGTCGTCGCCAATTTAGCAGAAACAAATATTTCCAAAATCAGCCTTGGTCAAAAAGTCTCGATTAAAGCAGATGCCTACCCAGGAAAGACCTTTGAAGGTAAAGTGAGCCAAATTGCTGCCCAAGCAATAGTAGAGCAAAACGTCACCAGTTTTGAAGTGAGAGTATCACTTTCAGACCCTCAAAGACTACTGCGGTCTGGGATGAATGCAGAAGTAGATTTTCAAGTCGGTCAAGTTCAAAATGTTTTAGTAGTGCCAACAGCCTCGGTGGTACGCCAAGAAAATGCCACAGGCGTGTTTGTGCAAGGAAAAAATAACAGACCTGTATTTACTCGCATAGAGACTGGCGTCACCGCGAATAACTTTACCGAAGTTAAGTCTGGATTGACAGGAGACGAAAGGGTATTGCTCAGTTTCCCACCAGGATTGCGTCCGCAATCAACACCAAGAGGAGGAGTTTTCCCTGGTCTAGGTGGAGGTGGAAGAGGAACAGGTGGCGGCGGAGGTCGTTCAGGCGGAGGTTCTGGTGGTGGGCGTTCTCAAGGCGGTGGTTCTCCTTAAAGTTAGTTTTAACAATAAAGAATTCAGGAGTCAGGAGTCAGGATTCAGTATGAATTCGAGTTTGACTAGCGGATAAATATGTGGGTTTAATTCCTCCACTAACTTGATTCTGGATTCTAAATTCTGCATTCTTTTTTAAATAAAACATTATGTTTAAGATATCTAAGGGCTTTTACAAAGCGAAGAATACCCGCACAGTACCATTGCTGGAAATCTTGACAATGGCAGCAGAGACTCTGTGGAGTAACAAATTACGCACAGGTCTAACTATGTTGGGCGTGATTATTGGGATTTCTTCAGTTATTGCCATTACTTCTGTCGGTCAGGGAGTGCAAAAAGGAGTTGAGCAACAGATACAAGCATTGGGTACAGATGTGATCCAAATCTTGGCGGGTGCAGCAAGAAGCGGGAATGTCCGTCAAGGAGTAGGTTCTAGCAGCACGTTGACTTGGGAAGATGCAAAGGCGATCGCTACACAAGCGCCATCAGCACAGATGGTTTCTGCTTATCTCCAACGCAGCGCTCAAGTTGTCTATGCAGGACAGAACACCTCAACAACCATTTATGGCACTGATTTGAACTACCCAGAAGTCAGAAATACTCGCCCCCAACAAGGGAGATATTTTACTCAGGATGAACTAGATACTGCCGCACAGCTTGCTATTCTTGGCCCGACAGTGCAAAAAACACTCTTTGGACAAGGTGTAAATCCGATCGGTGAGAAAATTCGGATTCAGGGAGAGGCTTATGAAGTAATTGGGGTGATGGAACCTAAAGGCTCTCAAGGGCCAATGGATCGAGATGACCAGATTTTTATTCCTTTAACTAGTATGTCGAAGAGACTAGTTGGGAACAATGCCCTGGTGGGCGTTTCTGTAAGTGGAATTTTAGTTAAAGGCGCTAATCAGGAGCAGTTAGAAGCCGCTCAGTTTCAAGTTACCAATCTTTTACGGCTACGTCATAATATTTATCCGCCACAAGCTGATGATTTCCGACTGACCAATCAAGCTGATATTGTTAGTACCTTCACTAATATTGTAGGTTTATTTACAGTAATGGTGGTAGCGATCGCTGGAATTTCTCTAGTGGTTGGTGGTATTGGTATTGCTAACATTATGCTAGTTTCTGTGGTTGAGCGGACGCGGGAAATTGGGATTCGCAAAGCCGTAGGAGCAACCAATTCAGCCATACTCAATCAATTTTTAGCCGAAGCGATCGTGATTTCCATTGTCGGCGGAGGTATTGGCATGGTCACTGGCGTTTTATTAGCCTTTGTGGCTGCAAGCGTTTTCAAATTTCCCTTTGTAATTTCTTTCTTGTCGATCGTTGCTGGCTTTGCACTCTCGTTAACCGTTGGCTTAATCGCTGGCGTGATTCCAGCACGGAACGCTGCCAAATTAGATCCAATCAACGCTTTAAGAAGCGACTAAGTTTAAGAGTGCTGAGTGCTGAGTGCTGAGTGCTGAGTGCTGAGTGCTGAGTGCTGAGTGCTGAGTGATGAGTGATGAGTGCTGAGTGCTGAGTGATGAGTGCTGAGTGATGAGTTATGAGTTATGAGTGATGAGTTATGAGTTATGAGTGCTGAGTGCTGAGTGATGAGTGCTGAGTGATGAGTGCTGAGTGATGAGTTATGAGTTATGAGTGATGAGTTATGAGTAGTGAGTAGTGAGTAGTGAGTGGTGAGTGCTGAGTGCTGAGTGCTGAGTGCTGAGTGATGAGTGATGAGTGATGAGTGCTGAGTGCTGAGTGATGAGTGCTGAGTGATGAGTTATGAGTGATGAGTTATGAGTTATGAGTAGTGAGTAGTGAGTAGTGAGTGGTGAGTGCTGAGTGCTGAGTTATTTAGTGTCAATTTTGAAATTTGAGTAGTCAGTAGAATGAGTAAAGTTGAGCGTTTTGAAGATTTGATTGCTTGGCAAAAAGCAAGAATTCTTACTAAAGATATTTATCAGGTTACTCAGCAGGGTGCGTTTGCTAGAGACTTTGGACTATCGGGACAAATACAAAGGGCAGCAGTGTCTATCATGTCTAACATTGCTGAGGGTTTTGAAAGAAGTTATTTAGGAGAATTTCATCAGTTTCTTTCTATAGCTAAGTCATCTTGTGCAGAACTGCGTTCTCAACTTTATATAGCTCTAGATGTTGGCTACCTCGATCAAGTTAAATTCAACCAACTTTTAAATCAAGCAGAAGAAGTGGGCAAAATTATTGGCGGTCTTCGCATCTCAGTTAGTAAACAAAAACATCAAAAAAACTCAACCCCCACCACTAAAGAAAAGTGCTGAGTGCTGAGTAGCGAGTGCTGAGTAGTGAGTGCTGAGTGCTGAGTAAAAACACAGTTTTCTCAAGCCTTTGAGCAATCAACACAGTCATAACCTATGTGACTACTGCTATAAATGAACTCTCACTACTCACTACTCACTACTCACTACTCATAACTCATAACTCATAACTCATAACTCAGCACTCAGCACTCACTACTCATAACTCATAACTCAGCACTCAGCACTCAGCACTCAGCACTCAGCACTCACTACTCACTACTCACTACTCATAACTCATAACTCAGCACTCAGCACTCACTACTCACTACTCATAACTCATAACTCAGCACTCAGCACTCAGCACTCAGCACTCACTACTCACTACTCACTACTCATAACTCATAACTCATAACTCAGCACTCATAACTCATAACTCAGCACTCAGCACTCAGCACTCACTACTCACTACTCATAACTCATAACTCAGCACTCAGCACTCAGCACTCAGCACTCAGCACTCACTTATGCCAACAATGATTTGGATGGAATCTATTACCAAAACCTATCACTTGGGAGAAGTTAGTGTTCCCATACTCAAGGGAATTGAACTCTCTATTGAGGAAGGGGAATATGTCTCAATTATGGGTGCGTCAGGTTCGGGTAAATCTACACTCATGAATATTTTGGGATGTCTGGATCGTCCCACAACTGGAAACTATATTTTTGAAGGCAGAAACCTGACGACTTTTGATGATGATGAATTAGCCTATATTCGTAACCAAAGGATAGGTTTTGTGTTCCAACAATTTAACCTATTGGCGCGGGCGACAGCTTTGGAAAATGTCATGTTGCCAATGGTTTACGCTAACTTACCCAAGCCAAAACGCCGGGAAAGGGCATTAGAAGCCTTAGAAAAGGTAGGATTAGGGGAACGCATCGCTAACCGTCCTAGTCAACTCTCTGGCGGACAACAACAACGGGTAGCGATCGCTCGTGCTTTGGTCAACCGACCTGCATTAGTTTTAGCAGATGAGCCAACAGGAGCTTTAGATACTGAAACTTCCCATGAGGTGATGAATTTACTGACTGAACTTAATAACCAAGGGATCACGATTGTGATTGTCACTCATGAACCAGATATCGCTGCTCAAACCCAAAGGATTATTCGAGTTCAGGATGGTTTGATTGTCGGCTAATTTGTTAAGATCAACCCTTGGAGGAGGAATTTAAGATTTAAATCTCTGCCGGTAAATCAGGATGAAACTTTTGATTATATCCTCAAAAGAACCTAATTAATTACTATATCTAAATTATGAATTTCAGCTTATTCTTCGTGCATTTTACCTGGGTTCCTGTCGCGTTCGCGATTCTTCTTCCAACTTTAGTAAGTGCAGCAACTCCGCCAAAAGCACAGAATTCCTCAAGCGCTGTACAAGTTCCCGATCGCCTCAACCCCAATCCCAATCCTCTGCAATTTCCGACTAAACCGGAGGAAGTAAGAATTCAGGGAACTGTACCAATCAGTTTGGCACAAGCTTTAGAACTAGCAAAACGCAACAATCGAGACTTACAGGTAGCTATATTACAGCTACAACGCAGTCGCTCGGAGCTCCGCGAGTCTCAAGCTGCCTTATTTCCTACTCTTGGTATTGACAGTAGGGTGACTAATAGTGGTAATGGTTTTAATAACAATTCATCTCAAGCCCGTACCTCTTTTAATGGTTCAGCAGAACTGAATTATAATCTCTATACTTCTGGGAACACACTAGCGAGGATCCGAGCCGCAGAGGAACAGTTACGGGTAGATGAATTAAATGTTGAAAGTCAGTCTTTGGTCATTAATTTGGATGCCACCACTCAATACTACGATTTGCAACAAGCAGATCAACAAGTCAGAATTAATCAATCTGCTGTGCAAAATGCTCAGGCTAGTTTGCGGGATACTCAAGCCAGAGAACGGGCTGGAGTGGGTACGCGGTTCGATGTGCTGCAAGCTCAGGTGAATTTAGCAAATGCCCAACAACAGCTGACTAATGCGATCTCACAGCAGCAAATTGCCCGTCGTCAGCTTGCTACGTTGTTAAGTTTATCGCAGTCGGCTGATATCAGTGCCTCAGATCCCGTACAATTAGCGGGTCTTTGGCCGCAGACGGTAGAACAAAGTATTGTCCAAGCGTTTCAAAATCGTCCAGAGTTGCAACAGTTTTTGGGACAACGTAATATTTCCGAGCAACAGCGACGACAGGCACTTTCACAACTAGGGCCGCAAGTTAGTTTGACAGGAAACTACAATCTCCTAGATGAATATAACGATGGCGCGAGCATTACTGATGGCTATTCAGCGGAACTTCAAGGAAATCTAACGGTGTTTGATGGGGGAGCAGCAAGGGCAAGGGCGGCTCAGTCGAGAGCTAATATTGGGATCGCAGAGGCTCGATTTGCTAACCAGCGTGACCTAATTCGCTTTGACGTAGAACGGTACTATGCTCAATTGCAATCCAATTTAAATAATGTGCAGACTTCTAGTGTGGCTCTAAATCAAGCTAGGGAAGCTCTGAATTTAGCAAGGTTGAGGTTCCAAGCTGGTGTAGGCACTCAAACAGAGGTAATTGATGCTGAAAATGACCTGACAAGAGCAGAAGGTAATCGAGTCACAGCTATTTTGGATTACAATCGCGCTCTAGCTAATTTACAAAGATCGGTAACATCCAGAGCTTCGCGTTAAAAGGTTGTTTGAAAAGTAGTTGGCTATGATTTTAGGCACTTATTCCCGGATTTCTCACCACACCTCTCAAAGCCTGCGCTTGTGCAGGGGAGCAGGGGAGCAGGGGAGAAGTTGCAGTAAGTCTTTCGCCTCTGCCCCTCTGCCCCTCTGCCCCTCTGCTCCATCAAACGCCTAAAGCTTGTGAGAAATGCGGGTTATTGATCCCCCCTAACTCCCCTTAAAAGGCGGAAACTGGAATCAAAGTCCCCCTTTATAAGGTCTTATCATTACCAACATATTTTAAACAGCGCGTATCCTTACCAGCCTCTTTGCAATCTTCAAAAACGATTTTTTTATTAACAATCTCTTGGTTTGCATTCAATACCTTTTGCTTAACTGCTTCCGGTATAATTGCTCCAAATTGCCCTAAAAATAATATATCTGTTTTTTCTAGCCCAATTGTATATATTTGTCCTTTAATTTGTTTTTGTTTGGCTAATTCTGCTATATAACCTATGGCTAAATCCAAGCGTTTGACAGCGCTGGTTAAGACAGCTTTTGGTGCAACATCTAATTGATCCTTGGTGTTACCAAAAGCATATATTCCTTTTTCACCTGCTGTTTGTAAGACTGCGGCTGAGGCATTATCTAACCATTGATAGATGACATCAGCCCCAGAAGAAATTAATGCGAGAGTCGCTTCCTTGGCTTTGGCAACATCATTCCAATCACCCGTAAAAGTAGAAGTAATTTGAATATTTGGTTTAACAGACTTTGCTCCTAATTCAAACCCCCGCAGTTCTCCCTCGGTAGCAGGGAACTTCTCTCCAGCAATATAAGCTAATTTATTAGATTTAGTCACAGAAGCAGCGATAATGCCACACAAATAACTAGTTTGTAGGTGATCTATTCGTAAAGAAGCAATATTTTCACCCTTGAGATTACCATTTACTCCCACAAAAAATGTGTTGGGGAACTGTGAGGCGACTTGTTCAATTGCGGCATCAAATTGTCCGCCATGCGCGAAGATGAGATTGTAGCCTTTACGAGCAAAATCTGTTAATACTTCTGTTTGATCTGCTTGTGGTACTTTTTCGACATAGGCGGTTTCGGCACCTAGCTTTTGTTTTGCTAAATTGATTCCTTCATAACCAGATTGATTCCAGCCTTTATCGGTAATCACTCCAGGGAGAGCGATCGCTATTTTAAACCCTTCAGTACCACCCGTTGTTGTCGCTGTTGGTGTCGTCTGATTACTGCAAGCTTGCAGCAGTAAACTAGTACCAAACCCTGCTGAACCGAGCAAGATAAATTCACGCCGACTAAAGTTTGTTATCATACCTCGCCTTTAAATAGCTATTTGAGTTATTTCAACACTCTAAAGTCGTAGGTGGTACTTTGGAAACAATTTCTCCCGGATTTTTTAAAGACGCGATAAATCGCCGTCTCTACAATAATCAGTCTTTTGTAAAAACGGCGATTCATTGCGCTTCTTACCTTATCCTGCATTTTATGCAGTTTTAGCATTTTCATCAGATGCTTGTTCTGCAACATTTTTCAAGCGACTCGACCTGATTTTACGGGTGCGATCGCTATAGCGAACACCACCCGCCATCTCATATTCGCGGCTGTCTTTGCCGTACTTGATACCAACCACCATCAGCATTTTTTCAGAAAGCTGACTCAAGTTTTTTTCCATCTCTTCAATTTCAGTTTTAGAAGAGTCAACTACAGACAGAGCAGTATTATAAACATCAATTTTGCTGCGTAACTGGTCGATTGACTCAACTAATTTTTCTAGACTATAATCTTCATCAAATTTGACGCTTGGAACAATCGATTTCAGTCCAGCCGATCTTAACTGAGCTTTTTCTAAAACACGGGATGTACGTTTTTTACGAGACATAAAATTACTTCTTTAAGATGCTGCTAGAGCTAGCTTGCCTCAGTTAAACTGCGTTTCGGTTCAGTAAAACTCGCAATTTTTTTTACTAAAATTTTTTATTGATAACAGTAATTTTTCGTAAGTTAATTACGAGATATTAGTATTTATAAGCTCCCATAAGTTCTGTAGCTGCTCCCATAAGTTCTGTAGCTGCTCCCGTAAGTTCTGTAGCTGCTCCCGTAAGTTCTGTAGCTGCTCCCGTAAGTTCTGTAGCTGCTCCCGTAAGTTGGGGAGTGCATAAACGCAAAGTGGCTTGTTAATGAATATTCGTGCGTAGGTAAAACTTTTGTAAGCGATCGCTTAGTATTCTGTAAGAAAGACCGATATAGCAGTCCTAAATCAGTCGTGAACAATTAAGATCCCCGACTTCTTTGAGAAGTCGGGGATCTAAGTCTCTGGATTTTCACAACTCATTTAGGATTGCTATATATAGGCGATCGCAGTTTATAGAAGGGCGATCGCCATCACCATATAGTTTGAACAAGATATTGTGTAATTTGCCGATCAATTGTCACAATTGGCAAATTCTCTACTTGGCTTTGAGCAATCAAAATCCGATCAAATGGATCTCGGTGGATATTTGGTAAACTAGCAACTTGCAAAACATGGCTCATTTGAATAGGTAAACTTTCAAAGCGATTGATTGCCAGACGAGTTGGAATATATTGTTCTACAGGTTCAGGTAAAGTCAGTTTCCCTAATTTATTTTTGATGACAATTTCCCATGCACTTACCACGCTCAAAAATAGGATGTTACCTGAATCAGCAATTACGTTACGAGCATTGGCAGATAATTGAGGATCATTTGTTACCCACCAAATGAATGCATGGGTATCCAGTAAAGCTCTCATTACTAAACGAGGTTAGAATTTTCAAAATCACTTAAGATTTCTTCTGGTAAAGGCTCGTTGAAATCTGGTGCAATAAACACTTTACCTTTATCTAAGCCTGGAATGCGAGGATAACTGGTATTTGTGAGAGCCACTAAACGTGCAACTGGAATCCCCTGTTCAGCAATTACGACTTCTTCACCGAGCAATACCTGACTCAGAAGTTCACTAAATTTGGCAGTTGCTTGGGCAACGTTGACAGTAATAGTCATCTGCCTTGGTAATTAATTCCTAATATTCTTTACGATAACACCGAATGCGTAGGCGATGCCTACGGCGGTAAACTACGCAAACCCAGGTTAGACAAATCCAATTGCTGCGCTGCACCCCACAAGCGTGAAATACAACCCCAAGACTTTGGGTTTGACAAAAATATAACTGTTAAAATCAGCATAATGGTGTCAAAATGCGAAATTATACACCCAATAGGAGAAAAATGCCAGCCATTGTTAAACTACAACTCTCCTTAGAAACTTTAGCAGAAGCAATATCTTCTCTTGATTTAACAGAAAAACGTCAACTTCAAGAGCTAATTGAGCAACAAATTTTTGAAGCCGAAGAAGCGTTGTACGAAGACGATGCAGAAACACTGGCAGAAATTGAAGAAGTTCGTGCTGAGTATAGCGATGGTAAGTCAATGACTCTAAATGAATATCTTGCTAACTGGTCAAATTAGAGATAATGTAAAAAATTTCGGAGAACAAGTTTTGGCAGCTATTACTGATATTGGTACACTAATTAACCATCATCCTGGAATACACGGCGGTTGCCCGATTATTGCTGGTACAGGGGTGACAGTAAAGCGCATAGCCATCTGGTACAAACAAGGTTACAGCGCTGAAGAGATTGCAGATCAAATTAGTCATTTGACTTTAGCGCAGGTTTATGCAGCTTTAGCTTATTATCATGCTAACCGCGACCAAATTGACGCTGACATTGCAGCAGAAGAGGCAGAGGGAGACAGATTAGAGAAACTGCATAAAACTCAAAAACTTTCATGAGCCGAATTCGCTTGTATTTGGTAACGCGATTGTTCTCATTGCCAAAGATAACCCCTGGCGATCGCTCATTGACAGTCTAGACAATTTATTTGATGATTTTATAATTAATTGCGATCGCTCACTCATGGACACCAAAGAGAGTTTGTAAATTCGATACCTGATTGATGGTTGAGTAGCTGTAAATAGCGATCGCACTTTGCTTAAAACTATAGATTCTGCATCTCCTTATACCAATTGACCGAAATCAGGCTACAGATACAAGTTAAATCTAACTCTCTTAAATTACAAATTACGAATTACGAATTACGAATTACGAATTACAAATTATTTCCACCATCGCCCCACATCCACAATCGCACAAGCAATTTCTGCCGTTACAGTTTCGCCACCTAATGCAAAGATAACTGGAAACAATGCCTTGATATCTTGCAGCAAATTAGGGCGAGTGTGAAGGGATAGCTCATGAGCTGTATCTTGCCAAAGGGGGAAAAGTTCCGTAGATGGCATTTGTGACAAACTTTCAGCTAAGGCACTCAAGACATTGGCACGATAATCCTCAGACTGAATTTCCCTGGCAGCAGCAAGAGCTTCTGGCAATAACTCTGGTGGCAGTTTCTCAGCTAAGGCAATCAAGGCATAGGCACGATTTGACTGATTCTGAATCGCTCTGGCAGCAGCAAGAGCTTCTGGCAATAACTCTAGTGGCAGTTTCTCAGTTAAGGCTCTCAAGACATTGGCACGATTTGACTCATCCTGAATTTCCCTGGCAGCAGTAAGGGCTTCTGGCAATAACTCTGGTGGCAGTTTCTC
>NZ_JADEXF010000032.1 GCF_015207245.1 Nostoc cf. edaphicum LEGE 07299 | reverse complement strand
CCTTAGAACCTCTGGTAGTTTCTTTGCGCGATCAAGGAAAATCGATGCGGATTGGGGTAAATCACGGTTCCCTTGCAGAGAGAATGCTATTTACTTACGGTGACACCCCCGAAGGAATGGTGGAATCTGCTATAGAATTCATCCGCATTTGTGAATCTTTGGATTTCCGCAACTTGGTAATTTCCATGAAAGCCTCACGAGTCCCGGTGATGGTAGCCGCCTATCGCCTCATCGCCAAACGTATGGATGAACTGGGTATGGATTACCCGTTACATTTAGGCGTTACGGAAGCTGGTGATGGCGAATACGGGCGAATTAAATCTACAGCAGGTATTGCAACCTTACTTGCTGATGGTATTGGCGATACAATTCGCGTCTCACTAACAGAAGCACCAGAAAAAGAAATTCCCGTCTGCTACAGCATTCTCCAAGCTTTGGGATTGCGAAAAACGATGGTGGAATACGTCGCTTGTCCTTCCTGTGGACGCACTTTGTTTAATCTAGAGGAAGTACTGCACAAAGTCCGGGAAGCCACTAAACACTTAACTGGGTTAGACATTGCAGTTATGGGTTGTATTGTCAATGGCCCCGGAGAAATGGCAGATGCCGACTATGGGTATGTTGGCAAAACACCTGGTTATATTTCTTTGTATCGTGGACGAGAAGAAATTAAAAAAGTCCCAGAAGATAAAGGTGTAGAGGAATTAATTAACCTCATTAAGGCAGATGAACGCTGGGTAGAACCTTAAAGAGGCAGAGGGGCAGGGGAAGCAGGGGAGCAGAGGAGAAGTTGCAGTAAGTTTTTCTCCTCTGCCTCTCTGCCCCTCCGCACCTCTGCCTCTTGTCCCCAATACCCTATACCCAAAAACTTTGTATCTTTTAACCATCAAGGTCGTCGGATTGTCAAGTATTTTGTTTAAATTAAGGATACATACTCGGTCTGTACAGTAATAGCCTGTGTTAGATTGAGCATACTGACTATATTATTTTCCCTCTGACGCAGCTGTCATTATGGTGATTACAAAAAGTAGGCTTGTTTTGGGTGCTACGGCAGTTACACTCTCCACGATCGCTGTTACTAGCCTTGGCATTCATTCGCGAGGTCAGGCTTTATTTAAAGCAAGTCCTAAAGAATTAGTAGATGAAGTTTGGCAAATTGTTCAGCGCCAATATGTCGACGGTACTTTTAATCAGGTAGATTGGCAGGCTGTTCGTAAGGAATACTTGAGCAAGTCCTACAGTAATCCGCAGGATGCGTATAAGTCCATTCGGGAAATGCTGAAAAAGCTAGAAGACCCGTACACCCGATTTATGGACCCGTCGGAATTCAAGAATATGCAGGTGGATACCTCTGGAGAATTGACAGGGATTGGGATCACCATTAGTCAGGATGAAAAAACCAAGCAATTGGTTGTAATTGCGCCAATCGAAGATACACCAGCCTTTAAAGCTGGTGTTTTAGCAAAAGATATCATCCTCAAAATTGACGGCAAAGATACTAAGGGTATGGATACTAACCAGGCAGTATCCTTGATTAGAGGTGAAGCCGGATCGCAAGTCAGCTTGACAATTGGGCGCGATGGTAAGACAAAACAATTTAACATCAAACGGGCGCGAATTGAAATCCATCCAGTTAAGTTTTCTCAAAAGAAAACCCCAGCCGGAAATCTTGGTTATATCCGCTTGAACCAGTTCAGCGCGAATGCTAGTAAAGAAATGCTAACTGCTATCAAAGATTTAGAAAGCAAAAAGGTAGCCGGATATATTCTCGATCTGCGTGGTAATCCAGGCGGCTTACTCTTCTCCAGTGTGGATATTGCTCGGATGTGGATAGATAAAGGTAAGATTGTCTCAACTGTTGAACGTCGAGGAGAAGCAGAAAAGGAAGAAGCAAATGGACGAGCTTTGACCAATAAACCGTTGGTGGTGTTGATAGATAAAGGTTCCGCTAGTGCCAGTGAAATCCTTTCAGGGGCTTTGCAGGATAATAAGCGTGCTACTTTGGTCGGTACTCAAACCTTTGGTAAGGGATTAGTGCAATCGGTGCGTCCCTTGGAAGATGGTTCAGGATTAGCGGTGACAATTGCTCATTACTATACCCCCAATGGTACAGATATCAATCACAAAGGCATTTCGCCAGATGTGAAGGTGGATTTGAGCAAAAAGCAGATGGAAGATTTGTGGCTCCATGAACGTGACAAACTCGCGACTCTGGCAGACCCTCAATTCGCTAAAGCGGTGGAAGTGATAGGTAAAAAAATTGCTGCTAAGGGGACACCTACAGCAGAAAAATGAAGAGTTAGGAATAAAGTTAGGAGTTAGGAATAAAGGCTGTCACTGTCAACTTCTAACTACTAACTTAAACTGGTTGGCACTTCCCCGCCCTAATAAGTCCGACACGTCGAGCGATCGCTTCTTCTTGCGAACTGAAGGGTCCCCACTGTTCTATAATTTCTAGATTATCGTCGCCAACTTGGTCGCTGGGGATAATTTCACAGTTTCCAGCAGAGCGCTTGACAATATACCAAGTTTGTGAATTGTTCATATTTTAAATAAAAATCTTGTTTTTATAGTCAGAATTTTACTGCATAGAGAAAATATCTTTGCACTTACTGTTATTAATCGAGGTGGACAAAATTTTTGTAGTCCCCTCGATTTCTCACATAAATTTACTTTTGGCTAATACTTCCGCTCTTTTGGCTCAAACATAGTAATCGCCACCGGTCGATATTGAATATCAATTCCCGCGGGTGAATAGTAAGCCATTGTGTGTTTGAGAAAATTGCTATCATCTCGCTCGGAATAATCTTCGCGGAAATGAGCGCCACGACTTTCTTGGCGATTTAAAGCTGATGCCAAAATAGTCTGCCCTACTACCATCAAACTTCGCAATTCTAAAGCTTCTACGAGTTCTGTATTCCAGCAACTACCTTTGTCATCTAAATAAATTTGAGGGTATTTTTGTTGTATTTCTTCTAATTTCTGCAAACCTTCAGTCATTAATGCCTCAGTGCGGAAAACACCACAATACTCAGTCATACAATCCTGAAAAGCTTCACGGACTTGGTTAATGCGGTACTGTCCTGATTGTTCTAGCAAGGCTTGAATTTGTTGCTGGGCTTCTGTTACATACCGTTGCTCATCTACAGAGGGTAACTTACGTTTTTGCACAAATTTGGCGATCGCAGCTCCAGTTCTCTTACCATAAACTACACACTCCAGTAGTGAATTACTCCCCAAACGATTTGCACCATGTACGGAAACACAAGATGTTTCACCCGCAGCAAAGAAAGCATCAACTAAACCATCGCCACTACTGCGAACTTGACCATCGGTGTTAACTGGGATACCACCCATACAATAGTGAATTGTCGGACGGACTGGCATCGGTTGAGTTACTGCGTCAACACCTACTAAACGATGGGCTTCTTCCCAACAGAAGGGAACGCGACTCATAATTTTTTCTTTGCCTAGATGGCGTAAATCCAGATAAACAAAGGGGCCACCAGCACTTCCATCAAGATGAATACCACGTCCGGCGCGAATTTCGTAAGCGATCGCTCGTGAGGTAATATCACGAGGAGCTAGTTCCATGCGACTGGGTGCATAGTTGGCCATAAAGCGATCGCCTTCACTATTAATCAGATACGCCCCTTCTCCCCGTACCGCTTCCGAAATCAGCACCCCTACCGGATATAAGCCAGTGGGATGAAACTGGACAAATTCCATATCTTCCAGGGGCAAACCTGCGATCGCAGTCATTGCCAAACCATCACCCGAAGAAGCGTAATCATTAGAGGTGGTGTTATAAACGCGACCATAGCCCCCTGTGGCAAACATCACCGCCTTAGCCCGCACCACCTCTATATGTCCATCCAAAAGATGGAACATGACCACACCCTTGGCCTCATTTTCTTCCAAAATGAGACGCATCACGTACCACTCTTCATAAACTTGCACCCCATAACGCCGTAAATTGTTAACCAATTCGTGCAAAATCGCGTGACCTGTTTTGTCAGCGGCGTAGCAAGTGCGGTTGTGAGAATGTCCGCCAAAAGCTCTTTGGGCGATGCGCCCATCGGGTAAGCGAGAGAACAAAACGCCGAGATGTTCCAAGTCAATCACCACATCCGGCGCTTCTTGGGCGAGAATCGCTACAGCGTCTTGGTCTGCCAAGTAATCAGAACCCTTGACAGTATCAAAAGCGTGTGCTTCCCAACTATCTTCGGAATCAACATTTTTCAGCGATGCAGCCATACCACCTTGAGCTGCAACCGAGTGCGAACGAATTGGATGGGTTTTGGCAACCACAGCAATATTTAAATTGGGGTCAGTGCGGGCAATTTCTACAGCAGCGCGACATCCCGCCAATCCGCCCCCGACAATAATCACATCATGTTCCAGCATAATTAGCCCCCTGATTGCAAACCACTGCTGTTCTATTGTAGAGACGTGATTAATGAGCTAGTGGGTTGTAGCAGTAGCATCTCTACAAAAAAATTCCCTGCTTCTAGACAGGGAGGTTGTAACAAATTTTGAAATTAGGAGTGAAAAGTTAAAAACAAAGAGTTATGGCACAGATGGAGTGACTCATAACTCATAATTCATAACTCCTAACTCTTTAGCTAGTTGCTTGTACAGGTTGTTGCTGAGAGACATTACCTGGTATGGGTTCCATTTTGGTTCCTGGCCCTACAGGACTGACTTCAATATGATTTAACAAGGTAGTGACAAACGCGAACAACAAGAAAGGTAGCGATAACAGAACAACGAGACCCGCTGTTGCTAAAGCGTACACGGGTCGCTTGGCACCCATCAACGCTAAGGCTGATGCCAAACTTAGGGTAATTGTAATCAACCAAACAATTATTTGACCGTAGATATCACCGAAAGTCAGGGTACAGACAAATCGGTACTTTTGAATATTATTTTCGCTCATCACATTTGCCTCAAGTCTCTCCTAATAGGTTCTACGTTAGAACTATGTTTGCCTTGTAGGCAATTTCTAAATATTTTTGCAAGCTTTGTAATATCACTTCACAATCTAACTGCCTTTGGTGGTAAGGCAGCTATGATAAAAAACTTCTTTCGTTCATGGAATAGATGGCGATCGCGTTGGCGCAGCCCGCCGTAGGCATCGCCTCCTTAATAAACACTATCTTAGTTTTAAGCAAAGAGACTATTTGTCATCTATCAAATTTAGGATATTTAAAATAAATATATCAATTCTATTTAATTTGTGAAAATTGCAACCCACAAATCCCCGATTTTGTAAAAGTTATTGGGTATCTTGTTTTTCGCGAGTGATTCAGGATTGCTATAAAAGTTAATTTTTTGCTAGTAAATATTAACTAGAGAAATCAAGTAAAGTCAGAATGCAAAAACCGATTTTTTGATGTTAAATTTTGAATATTGCCGGAATTTGTTGACTTAAATCAACAAAAATCTTTATTTTTCGTGGCAACATTGTTTTAGGAGTGAACGTGAATACTATTTTTCTTCGTAAAGGTGTTTTTTGGTTGCCAAGTTTAGCTGCTCTTGCATTCCTGAGTAGCGGTTTATCTGCAAGCGCCCAGACAGTAGACAAGTTGAGCAATCAGCCATTAACTGAACCTTCCGCAACCGTAGCGTCTCCCAACGAGTTTAGCCAAAATCTCTCTACAGAAACAACTGAAACTTTTTCAGTTAGAAATCTAACTCAGGTACAGGAAAACGCTGGTGTAACACCTACACCTGTTCCCGGCACAGTGGCAACCTCATCTGCAACGCTCACCTCTGAGTTTGTACAACCGACTTCTCAAACTACTGCTCAACCATCTGCTAATAAAGTGGCGCAATCTGATATTGATTTAGGTAGAACTACCAGTGGTGGTAGTAGCTATCTTGGCATCGCTGCTAACATTGGTTTGAGCGGTGGTGACACATCTTTGGGCGACGGTAACTTTGCGGTAGTTAGCAAAATCGGACTGACAAATTCTATATCAATACGACCCTCAGCCATATTTGGGGATGACACCACAGTTCTACTTCCGCTCACCTACGATTTTACCTTCAAATCAGCAGATGCTTTTAGCGAACCATTAGCGATCGCACCTTACGTTGGAGTGGGTGCAGCTTACAAAACTGGTGATGATTCGCAATTTGCCTTTTTGGTGTCTGGTGGCATTGATGTGCCTCTAACTTCTCAATTTACGGCAACAGCTGCTATCAATGCTGGATTCTTCGATCAAACTGATGTCGGCTTGTTGTTAGGAGTTGGTTACAACTTCAGTGGGCTTTAAGAATTAGGAGTTAGGAATTAGGAGTTATTAAGATTAAATTCATAACTCATCACTCCTAACTCCTAACTCCTAAATTTCTACTTAGGCGTAACTTTGTCAATCACCTTGATTGTGCCATCGTCTCCTACTGTCCAAACATCGTATACACCCACGACATCGCCGTTAGCATCAACATCTACATTGCCGCTAGCTCCTTGGTAGTTAATCTTTTTACCATCTTTAAGTAACTTCAGTCCCTCGCAGACATCAGTAACTTCTGTGCCAGGCCCATCAGCAACTTCCCGGATTTTGCTAGCTATACCAACGCCTGTATTTTCCTTAGCAGCTTGCGCCGCCAATGTTAATAAAGCAGCTGCATCCCAAGCTTGAGGAGCGTATTCCCCTGGCGCACCACCTTTTTTATCCTTCCACAGCTTGTTGAAAGCTTCTAATGCTTTACCATCGGAACCCGGTACTGTACCGATCGCTCCTGTTAAAATATATTTACCATCACCGCCTTTGCCAACTTGTTCGGGAAAAGTAGGTGATTTTACCCCATCTGTCAGCAGAATCTGTACTCCCTTCGCCACACCTTGCTGATAGGCGGCTTTCAGGAACAGACTACCAGTTTCGGCATAGAGTACAGCCAGGACTGCATCTGGCTTACCAGCAAAAGCAGCAGCCGCTTCTGTATCAAATGTTTGGGCTTTTGGGTCGTAGCGGACAGGTTTATCTTTATTAACGATTGTCCCACCCAATTTTTCAAAAGTTTGCACGAATGCTTTTTCAAAGCCTACGCCATAGTCGTTATTAATTACGACTGTAGAAACTCGCTTGAAACCTTTTTTTCTGGCAAGTTGGGCTAAAGCTAGTGCTTGGTAGGTATCAGGGGGAGCTGTACGTGCCCAAAAGCCTTTATAGTCGCCTTTTTGAGCCTTTTCGGTAAAGATGGGACTGGTACTACCAGGAGAAACCAGCATAACTTTATTTGGTGTGGCAATGGAAACTGCTGCACTTGAAACGCTACTGGCAAAGGAACCAACTACACCTGCTACTTTATCTAAAGTTGCTAGTTTGGTCATACCGGCAGCTCCAGCTTTCGGGTCGGTTTGGTCATCTACTTGCACCAAAGTAACAGGTTCGCCATTCACTCCACCGCAAGCGTTGACCGTATCGACCAGTAAAGGCACGGAACCTAGCATTTGCTGTCCTACAGAAGCCAAGTCGCCTGTCGTCGGTAACAGGGAACCAATTTTTAGT
The DNA here is from genome assembly GCF_015207245.1 of Nostoc cf. edaphicum LEGE 07299. GTDB lineage: Bacteria > Cyanobacteriota > Cyanobacteriia > Cyanobacteriales > Nostocaceae > Nostoc > Nostoc edaphicum_B. The sequence goes on along the minus strand of NZ_JADEXF010000032.1, from coordinate 3,119 downwards.
CCTTTAGCACTGCTTGTAGTAGTTGAGTTTGCCGCTGGGGTAGCGGTACTTCCGTTGTTAGCTGTGCCGTTGGGGTTACTGCTATCACCACAAGCCCCAAGTAGAAATCCTGCCGCGAGGGTAGCTATACTTAAACTTAAGGCGGCACTAAATTTTTTCATAAATCACTTATACTCCTCAGATATCTAGGAGCCTAAAACTTAAGAGTCAAACTAGGGTTGTAACTAGCTGGATCTTATCAAGACTCCAAACGATAAATCATATCATCCATCTTTAGGAGTAGAAGTATTTACCCGGAATTAATATTTATTTATTTTTCTACACAAAATATACTCTGTGTATCAAAAGCTGGAAAACGGAGAGGGAGGGATTCGAACCCTCGGTACGGAGTTGCCTGCCGTACAACAGATTAGCAATCTGCCGCTTTCGACCACTCAGCCACCTCTCCTGACTCACGAATATCAATGTTACCAGACTTGCTAGTAAGAGTCAATAGTCATTTGTCATTGGTCATTTGTGATTGGTCATTGGTTATGTATAAAACACTGATGACTAAGAACTAGGGACAAATGACTAATTTTTTAAAGGACTTGCGATCGCATCCAAGCTATGGGCAAGGTGCGTAACTTTTTCCACTGGGGAACAAAAGCTCGCTGACTGAATACATCGTAATCGTTGCGTTCAATCGCCTCCAAAATTTGACCGTACAACATTGATGCTGCCCATACAGGCCAACGGGCATCGGATGCTAAACAAGTAATTCCCTGGTCGGATGTGGTGTAAAATTGGCGGGCGCGGTCAATTTGAAAGCGCATCAATGCCCGCCAACGATCGTCTACCACACCTTTGAAGAAGTCTTGCTCGGTATAGTTGAATTTTGCCAGGTCTTCAAGGGGAATGTAGATCCGTCCCCGTTTAGCATCTTCTCCCACATCCCGCAGGATGTTGGTGAGTTGATTGGCAATTCCGAGAGCGATCGCTTCTTCTATGGGAACATAAGGTTGTTTGTTCTGTTGCCACGGTGCTGCATATATGGTGTTATCTACACCCATAACTGATGTTGACATTAAGCCAACAGTGCCAGCAACGCGGTAACAGTAGAGGTATAAATCCTCAAAGGTTTCATAACGACTGCGATATAAGTCCATACGCTGACCGGCAATCATATCCCGAAATGGTTGAATGTCCATCGGAAAGCGCTGGAGAGTATCAACTAAAGCTACATCGTAATTTTCTAATGGACGCCCCGCAAAAATCGATTCCAGCTGCTGTTCCCATAGGTCTAGGGTTTCTGGCGTGGTAATAGCAGATGCGGGGCCATCCACCAATTCATCTGTACGGCGACACCAAGCGTATATTGACCAAATAGATTGACGTTTTACCGGACTCATGAGCAAAGTACCCAGGTAAAAAGTCTTGGCATACTTTGCTGTGAGATGCCGACAAAGTTTGTATGACTCGTCTACAGAGACCAGCGTTTTCATGCGCGGGGGGGAATCAGGCAGTTGCAGCATTCGTTGCGGGCGGTCGGGTGAGCGTTTGCAGGTTTGAGGAATTTGCTACCGGGAGGGCCTCAGAAATCGCCTGCGCTGTCAGCTTACCAGAAAGTACGGCACCTTCCATACTGGCTAAGTAGCGTTGCATGGTGTAATCCCCTGAGAGATAGAAGTTACTAATGGGGGTTGTTTGCGAGGGACGGTACTGTTGACGACCAGGGGTCGCTTTGTAAACTGAACGGGGCGTTTTCACCACATGAGATTTCAGCAATGTTGCTGGATTGTCTCCCCCAAAGTGATCGGGGAAGAGTTTTTCTAACTCGGCAATAGTTGCAGCCACAATCTCCTCATCGGATTTGGCAATCCAATCTTTTGCCGGGGCTAGAACTAATTCCAGCATTGAGCGTTCGGGGTTGGCGTATTCACGGCAGGTATTGCTCATATCAGCATAAACGCTTAGGAGGGGCGATCGCGAGAATAGCAAGTGATCAATTTGCGTAAGTTTACGATCAAACCACAAATGCACGTTAATCACAGGTACGCCCTCCAAGCCTTCTAGCTTTTGGAAAAATTCCATTTCTTTCCAAGGTGCTGGCAAAATCACCTTCAGAGGGTCAACGGGCATGGCAGATACATACAAATCCGCCGTAAAAACTTCATCTTCGTTCCCATTCAACCCCCGAATCAAGTATCCTTTGACGCTACCATCGGCGTTTAGCAAAATCTCTTTTAAGGGAGCATTCAAGCGGACTTCTCCACCGCGTTCGGTGATGTAATCTACTATCGGCTGACACAATCGTTCTGTGGGCGAACCATCCAGAAAGGCCATTTTCGAGCCTTTTTTTTCTTGGAGGAAACGATTGAGGGCAGTTAAAAGAATGGTTGCTGAAATTTCATCTGGGCCAATGAAATTCAGCGACTTGGCCATGGCAATAAAAACTTCTTTATTGACCCGTTCGGGAATTTTGTGTTTACGCAGCCAATCTGTCCAGGAATATTTGTCCATTTCTTCAACGTACTTTTGCCCCTGAATCATGGCCGGCAATAACCCGATGCCAAAGCGGATTTTTTCTGGCCATGTCAGCATATCGTTGTTTCGCAGAATTGCCACTATACCATTAACTGGTGCCGGCAAATCTGGGAAATCAAAACGGCTGTAAGTACCTGGTGCATCCGGCTGGTTGAAGATCATTGTGTGTTCTTTCCACTGCAATCGATCTTCAATATCCAGTTCTTTGAATAACTGCAACATATTGGGATATGCGCCAAAAAAGATGTGCAGACCTGTTTCGTACCAGTCTCCATCGGCATCTTTCCATGCGGCCACTTTACCGCCTAGAACGTCTCGACGTTCCAAGACAATGGGTGTGTGACCTGCATCTGTAAGATATTTCGCGCAGGAAAGTCCTGCTAGTCCCGCTCCCGCGATCGCTACTCGCATGTAACCCTACTGCTCTTCAATATTTCTTAACCGTTTTATCGTTTTCATTATACGTTGCAATCCGTTACATTTGGCAGTTGTTGTGTGATCGCTTCCCCAAAAAACTTTTGCCAAAGGGAATTTTACCTACGCGCACTTGCCCAAGCAAATTGCCAATACCATTGTTGGCAATAGCTTTGCGG
>NZ_JADEXF010000031.1 GCF_015207245.1 Nostoc cf. edaphicum LEGE 07299 | reverse complement strand
GAGTAGGGGTGAAGAAGGGAATAGGTTACAGGGTAAAGGGTTATAGGTTATTCCCTGTCACCTGTTACCTCTTACCTTTACCCTAACCTCATGCCCAATTCCCAATTCAAGAGTGTTGCTGACAGGCATTAATTGTCTATTCTAGAAATAAGAGCATTTCGTCATTTGTTACTACCGAATTGATACTCAGTATAGATGTGTATAGGAAGAAACGTAGTATTTCGGTATAAAAAGTACTGACGATATCTAGTTTTAGGGCAATGTAATGCAAACAAATTGGAAAATTGGGTCATTATTTGGAATTCCCCTGTTTTTAGACCCGTTATGGTTTGTAATTTTAGGGTTGGCAACCCTGAATTTTGGGGTAGCTTACCAGGAATGGGGGCCTGTTATAGCTTGGAGTGCTGGAATAGTTATGGCACTGCTGCTGTTTGGTTCGGTGCTATTACATGAGTTGGGTCACAGCTTGGTAGCCCGATCGCAAGGTATTAGAGTTAATTCAATTACCCTATTTATGTTTGGCGGGATTGCTGCCATTGAAGAAGAATCTAAAACTCCTTTTAAAGCCTTTCAAGTAGCGATCGCAGGCCCTTTGGTGAGTATCATCCTATTTTTCCTGCTCAGTCTGGCAGTTTTTGTAATACCTGATACTAATCCCCTCAGTGTCATGGTCGGAGATTTGGCGAGAATTAACTTAGTCGTGGCTCTATTTAACCTGATTCCCGGCTTACCTTTAGATGGGGGGCAAGTGTTAAAAGCAGCACTATGGCAAATCACAGGTAATCGTTTTCAAGCCGTACACTTGGCTGCAAAATCTGGGCAAATATTGGGTTATGCTGCGATCGCTTTCGGATTTGTTGTAGATTTCGTCACCAGAGAGTTAGTACTTGGCTTGTGGATTGCGCTGTTGGGTTGGTTTGCTGTCCGCAACGCTAACACCTATGACAACATGACTACATTGCAAGAAAGTCTACTCAAGGTGGTAGCGGCCGATGCGATGACTCGTGACTTTCGCGTAATTGATGCTGATCAGACATTGCGTTCCTTTGCCGATTTATACCTCTTAGAAACCACTCCTTCACAGGTTTATTTTGCTGCTTCTGATGGACGTTACCGGGGTCTAGTTTCCATTGACGATTTCCGTTTAACCCAAAGGAGTGAATGGGAAACTGAAACCTTACACAGCATAGTGCATCCACTGACAGAAATACCTACCGTTACAGAGTCAACAGCGATCGCTGAGGTAATTAACAAGCTAGAAAATGAGCAGTTACCGAGAATTACCGTCCTGTCTCCGGCTGGTGCCGTAGCTGGTGTAATCGATCGGGGCGATATCGTGCGATCGCTGGTACAAAAGTTAAATTTGCAGATAACCGATGCTGAAATTAAGCGCATCAAGGAAGAAGGTAGCTATCCACCAGGGTTGCAACTGGGAGTAATCGCGAAATCAGCTACAGATTAAACGTCACATCCTCGTCATAGGTTTGCAATAGATACGTCAAAAGCGTGTGTGATATTTAATTTGGTATTTGGTTACAAAATGCTTTTTTTGGGTAAAAGGTAGGACTTCCTACCTTTTTTATTTTCAAAGTATGGCATTACCAAACAGCCCATCGTAGACATCGCCTCAGATGATTGGGAAATTATTAAAACTTCAAGTTTAAAGCGAGTAAAATGTAAGTACGTGATATACTACGTCTCTCACTTACCCTGGTTTTATGGCACTGCCAATTGTTGCAATTATCGGACGCCCAAATGTGGGCAAATCCACCCTGGTTAATCGACTCGCCGGGGAACAAACGGCGATTGTCCATGATGAACCGGGAGTGACACGCGATCGCACTTATCTTCCAGCTTTCTGGAATGGTCGCGAATTTTTAGTGGTAGACACTGGTGGTTTAGTTTTTAATGATGATACCGAATTTTTACCACTAATTCGCCAACAGGCAATGACAGCCCTTGCAGAAGCGTGTGGCGCTATTTTTGTAGTCGATGGTCAAACAGGCCCCACCTCGGCAGATTTAGAAATTGCCGAATGGATGCGCCAACAACCCTTACCTGTCCTACTAGCAGTAAATAAATGTGAATCCCCAGAACAAGGCTTAATGCAAGCTGCCGAGTTTTGGGAATTGGGATTAGGCGAACCTTACCCCATCTCCGCGATTCATGGCAGTGGTACAGGAGAATTACTCGACGAGTTAGTTAATCACATCCCTGCTATTGAAGACATTCCAGAAACGAATGAAATCAAAGTAGCAATTGTAGGACGCCCAAATGTGGGCAAATCGAGCTTACTCAATGCTTTTGTCGGGGAAGAAAGGGCAATTGTCAGCCCAATTTCTGGCACTACCCGCGATGCTATTGATACCGTCATTGAACGAGCCGGACAAACCTACCGCTTGATTGACACCGCCGGCATTCGCAAAAAGAAACACATCGAATACGGCACAGAATTCTTTAGTATTAACCGCGCTTTCAAAGCGATTCGTCGCGCTGACGTGGTTTTATTAGTAATAGATGCTGTAGATGGAGTCACTGAGCAAGACCAAAAATTAGCTGGGCGGATTATCGAGGAAGGTCGAGCTTGCATCATCGTCGTTAATAAGTGGGATGCTGTCGAAAAAGACTCTTACACAATCTACGACTACGAAAAAACTCTGCAATCACGGTTACATTTTACCGAATGGGCAGAAACAATTTTTGTAAGTGCCTTGTCAGGACAACGGGTAGAAAAGATTTTAGAATTGGTGAAAACGGCAGCTGAATCACACAAACGCCGTGTCAGCACATCAGTGATTAACGAAGTTTTAACTGATGCTGTCAGCTGGCATTCACCGCCAGCATCTCGTGGTGGGCGTCAAGGGAAGATTTACTATGGTACACAAGTCAGCAGCCAACCACCAACGATCGCACTATTTGTCAACGACTCCAAGCGCTTCAACGACAATTACCGCCGCTACATTGAACGCCAATTCCGGCAACAGCTAGGATTTAAAGGCACGCCAATTATTTTACTGTGGCGGAGCAAGAAAGTCCGTGATGCCGAAAGTGGTAATGTTAATAGAGCAACTCGCGTCAAAATAAGTTAGGAGACGCGATGAATCGCGTCTGTACAAGAGAGATGCGATTAATTGCGTCTGTTAGGAAAGACGTGATGAATCACGTCTGTACAAGAGTTATGAGTTAAAGCCAAAATTGCTAACTACAGAACCCTATCGACATGAGTTTGATAGCGGCACAAGGTAAAAGTTATGAGTTAAAGTCAAAACTCCTAATTCTTCATTTCTCACTCGTAACTCTAAAATGGATTTATTGCGATCGCTGCCACTTGGACTTTATTTAGAACAACCCCAAACTTGGCTGCATAAAATCGACCCGCGAGTCAAGTTCGCGTGGTTGATGAGCTTTTTAACAAGCTATGTTTTAGCCAACAACAATTGGCGGGTGCTGCTGGTGGTAATATTAATCGTTGCCACCTTGATTGCGAGAATTCCTCGACGCGTATGGCAGCAGCAAATGGGTTGGCTATTAATGCTATCGTTTTTTGTGCTAGCGATCGCAGCCATCAGTCCTGATGGACTGGGTGTAGATTATCAGTCACGTCTGCCGGCTAATGAACAAATTTTAACCCAGCCAGCATTCTCTAATAATATTAAAGAGCCACCGACCGAGAAAAAAGCTTACAGCTACGTGCTATTTCACAAAGGCCCGGTTAAAGTTACTCGCTACTCATTGAGTTTGGCAGTACGCCTGAGTACACTTATATTTACCGTCATTTACAGTACTAACCTCTATCTTCTGACAACCGCACCAGAAGAAATTACATCTGGCATAGAAAGCTTAATGCAACCCTTGCGACGCTTCAAGTTGCCTGTCACAGAAATTGCTTTGACTTTAACCTTGTCCTTGCGCTTCATTCCCTTGGTTTTAGAAGAAGTGCAAAACTTATTTCGCTCTGTGATGACAAGGGCAATTAATTGGAAAAAGCTGGGATTAAAAGGAGCATTCAAGGTTTGGATGACAGTTGCAGAGAGACTTTTAGAAAATCTGCTTTTACGAGCCGACCAAATGGCAAATGCCATGATGGTGCGGGGTTTTACCAGTCCCAATGAGCATCGAGTCCAGTGGCACGATTTACGATTAAAAGGGCGTGACTGGCTGGCGATCGCAACTTTAATTTTATTCTGGGGAATACGGCTAGCTATAGGAACTCAGGCGTAATTTTGCACTGAGAAAATGGTAAGAGGTAATACAGCAGAATTCAGGAGTCAGAAGTAAAACATTAAATCGCCGTCTCTACCAAAGACTGATTATTGTAGAGACGGCGATTCATCGCGTCTCTTGCCTTAACCGAACCGTATTGAGCTTATAGGTAACGATATGGTAGGGTAAATTGAACAGCTACCCAGCCATAAAATCGATCCCCTACCATTTCCTGTAGATTTTAGCTATTAACCAGCGTTACGCGAACATTAAAAACTAATCTTAAGATTTTTGACCGAGTACCCTGATGAATCTCTGCACAACGCTCAGGCACAAATTGCACCACTGAAAATACTAGATAATCAATAGACCTTTTGCATAAATGGTAGTTTTCTTTCCAGTCCCCAATCCCCAATCCCAATTTTGTGCCATTGGGCGACAGTTGTGGCAGTATGGAAAGAAGTTGAAAAATGCGCCGTTGCCGTTGGGAACTTCAAAGGGTGTTTTTCCTTCCCACGTCGAACTTTCAACCAGAGGAGTGGCAATATTTTGTGCCTTGTCCCTACAGATTGCTAAATTGAAGTCACCAAAGCAGATGGTGATATTTGTCAAACAGCCTCTACTCTTTGAATCTACGCTTCGCGGCTTCTGTTGTACCATTACGCTTCACTACCACTAGCTTCATCTGCCCATTAGGAACTAGATCGAGGTCTTCGTAACCGCAGCTTCGCATTTTAACCAAATATTCTGACGAATGTTGGTATTATCGTCTGAATGTTTGGAATTTACTGCGAAAAGATATATATACTTCCACCTTGACTACACCTTGACTCTTAAATGAATCCAGAAAACGCAGAAACTTACATAAACCATCCAACTTGGGGTTTACTCTACAAAATCTGTATGGTTGATGAAAACCAGGATTTGTTCACCACACTTTATGCCCAGCGCTTATTTTTTTTGGTGGCAAATGACGTTAAAGGTGTTAAATTCCAGTCTCTAGGACGTACTGAGGCGAGAATGATGTTGGAAAATCGCTTACGTACCCTGCGGCGCAGTGGGCATTCTCAGGAGTACGATCAGCTTCAGAGTGTTTTCCAGCGCACCTTCCAATGAACAGTTCGATTTCCGAACGTATTGTTACTATTCGTTCCTCACTGCCAACTTCAGTCAAATTGATTGCTGTTAGCAAGCAAGTTTCTACCCAGGCCATTCGGTCTGCATACAATGCAGGAATTCGTGATTTCGGGGAAAGTCGTATCCAAGAAGCTGCCAGCAAACAAGCCGAGTTGCAAGACTTACCGGATATTACCTGGCACTTTATTGGACATTTGCAAAGCAATAAAGCCAAAAAAGCCATTGAACATTTCCCTTGGATTCACTCCGTGGATAATTTGAAGCTGGCACAGCGCTTAGACCAATTGGCGCAACAGCTAGGAGTGAGTCCCCAGGTTTGCTTACAAGTGAAAATTCTCCCCGATCCCAACAAGTCTGGTTGGAGTGTGCCAGAACTTTTGGCTGATTTACCCACACTCAATCAATACAAAAATTTACAAATTCAAGGTTTGATGACAATTCCGCCATCAGGATTAAAAGATTCTGAAATTTTCAATGTGTTTAATCGCAATCGCGAGCTAGCCAAAGAAATCCAGGAGCAAAACTGGTCGCATATTAAAATGCAGCACCTATCTATGGGTATGTCAGGCGACTACGAACTGGCAGTGCAAGCAGGCGCAACGATGGTACGATTAGGAACCATATTGTTTGGCGATCGCTCTTAGCCGATTAATCATCAGCCTTACTCTTCAGTATTAATAGAAGCTAAGGATTTGATGACAAGAATTTTGTAACAGACTGGTGCAATCCGAAACAAAGGATATAGTATTGACAAGAGCAATCGCCAAGAGAAAATGGGGTATAAAGAAGTTTCCTTCGGATAAACCTTAGGATATAATCTTTACTCATTATTATGTTTAGGCGATGCACAGACCTTTCCAATAAGTGTCAGTTCATCGCCAAAACTCGTAGTATGGGCTACAACTAGCAATACAGTTGCTGAAATATCCACCGATGTAGCGACCGCTCTTAACTCAATCAATCCTCAGCCAAGTCAATACAGGCTATTCGCACCAGGAGAGTACACACACAATGAACAACATTTTTTCCAAACTTAGAGACTTTGTGGGTCTAAATGAGCAAGTAGAATACGAGTATTACGAAGAAGAGCCAGAAACAGATAATAATAACAATTACCAAAATCTGTATCAGCAAGAAAATCCCCAGCCAGCACCACAAGAGAATCCAGCCGCTCAAAATCGACGCTGGCGGGAACCAGTGCCTACAATGGGAGATGATATGACCGCAGGTTCAAAGCCAATGGGGAATGTGATTGGTATGCCAGGAGCAATTAACGGAATTTCGGAAGTTTTAGTACTCGAACCACGCACCTTTGAAGAAATGCCCCAGGCAATTCAAGCGTTGCGCGAACGCAAGTCAGTGGTATTAAATCTGACAATCATGGACCCAGATCAAGCTCAACGAGCAGTAGATTTTGTCGCAGGTGGTACTTACGCACTAGATGGACATCAAGAGCGCATCGGTGAGAGCATCTTTTTGTTTACACCAAGTTGTGTCCAAGTTAGTACCCAAGGTGGCGTTCTTCATGAAGTACCACAACCACCAGTCCGTCCCTCTCGTCCGACAACAGGTACTCCAAATCAAACCTGGGGCAACGAAACTAACCGGATGGCACAATAAAGTTAAATTAGTAGTTAGTCCTTTGTCCTTTGTCATTTGTCCTGGGTTTTGCTCATGGTGACAAATGACAAACGACTAATGACCAATGACTAATGACTAATGACTAATGACTATAAAATTTGGCTTAATTGGTGGTGGGGTAATGGGAGAAGCGCTCTTATCCCGCCTTATCGCGCGTGGAATTTATCAATCATCAGAAGTCATAGTTAGCGAACCGCTATCTTCACGCTTAGATTTTTTAAAGCAGCAATACGGTGTTGCTGTGACGACAGATAATAGCCGGGTTTTCACCGAAGCAAAAGAAGTTCTATTTTTGGCGGTGAAACCGCAGGTGTTTAGCGCGATCGCTCAAGAATTAGCACATATTGATATTCTTAATAGAGAACATACACCCTTAATTATTTCTATTTTGGCGGGTGTGCCCTTAAGTCAGCTAGAAGCAGCGTTTGTGCAATTGCCAGTGATTAGAGCAATGCCCAACACCCCGGCAACAGTGGGAGCAGGAGTTACAGCGATTTGTTTAGGTGCATATACCAATGCCAAGCATCACCAAATAGCACAGCAAGTTTTTTCTGCTGTGGGTGAAGTCGTAGAAGTTTCAGAAGGGCTGATGGATGCAGTTACAGGGCTATCTGGTAGCGGCCCCGCTTACGTGGCGCTCATGGTAGAAGCGCTTGCAGATGGCGGAGTAGCCGCAGGTTTACCTAGAACAATTGCTAATCAACTAGCCTTGCAAACCGTACTGGGAACAGCGAAACTGTTGCAGGAAACCAAAATGCACCCAGCAGAACTCAAAGATCGCGTTACCAGTCCCGGCGGTACAACCATTGCCGGGATTGCCAAGCTAGAACAGGCAAAATTTCGTTCCGCTTTAATTGAAGCAGTCAAAGCTGCCACAGAGCGATCGCAAGAGCTGGGAAAATGAGACACTAGGGAATGGGGCATTGGGCATGGGGCATAGCGGATGGGGAATGAAGACTAAGTAAGAGTTTTGCAATATCCAATGCCCAATGCCCAATGCCCAATGCCCAATGCCCAACGTTAGTATAGTAAACAATCTGGTTGCAAATGTGATTGAGTGAATTATCCTGCACCGTCTCCAGAACTTGACTTAGGGTTTATATTTCCCTTTGAACTGGATCAGTTTCAAAAAGAAGCGATCGCGTCCCTGAACGCTGGGCGCTCCGTAGTTGTATGTGCCCCCACAGGTTCGGGCAAAACATTAGTCGGGGAATACGCCATTTATCGCGCCCTAGCGCGAGGAAAACGCGTATTTTATACTACTCCCCTGAAGGCGCTGTCGAATCAAAAATTACGTGACTTTCGAGAAAAATTCGGGTTCGATCGAGTCGGGCTGTTAACTGGAGATGCTTCTATTAACAGAGATGCACCGATTTTGGTGATGACCACAGAAATTTTCCGAAATATGCTCTATGGCACACCCATTGGGCAAATTGGAATCTCATTAGTAGACGTTGAAGCCGTGATACTTGATGAGTGCCACTACATGAACGATCGCCAGCGCGGCACAGTTTGGGAAGAATCAATCATCTATTGTCCCCGTGAAGTGCAACTGGCAGCTCTCTCAGCAACGGTTGCCAATAGCGATCAACTCACCGACTGGTTAAATCGCGTTCACGGCCCAACTGACCTGATTTACTCCGATTTTCGCCCAGTCCCCTTAGAATTCCACTTTTGCAATCCCAAAGGGTTATTTCCCCTGCTGAATGATAGCAAAACCAAAATTAACCCCCGACTTCAGAAGAAGAAGGGGAAAGGGGGAGAAAGGGATAGGGGGAGAAATGGCAGACCTGAAGCTCCGGGTATAATTTTTATCCTTAGCCAATTAGAGCAACGGGATATGCTACCAGCAATTTACTTTATCTTTAGCCGCCGGGGATGTGATAAAGCCGTGGCGGAAGTGGGTGATTTATGGCTGGTAAATAATGAAGAGTCTCAGATTTTGCGGCAACAGATTGATGACTTTTTAGCCCGCAATCCCGAAGCAGGACGTTCTGGACAAATTGCACCCCTGTACCGGGGAATTGCTGCCCACCACGCTGGGATTTTACCTGCTTGGAAAGCACTGGTAGAAGAACTATTTCAGCAAGGGCTGATTAAAGTAGTATTTGCCACTGAGACATTAGCAGCGGGAATTAATATGCCCGCCCGGACAACGGTAATTTCTACCCTTTCCAAACGTACCGATACTGGACACCGCCTGTTAAACGCTTCCGAATTTTTGCAAATGGCGGGACGAGCAGGCCGCCGGGGGATGGATAAACAAGGTCATGTGGTGACAGTCCAAACTCCCTTTGAAGGAGCTAAAGAAGCGGCGTATTTGGGAACATCCAAGCCAGACCCTCTAGTAAGCCAGTTTACGCCTAGTTACGGCATGGTACTCAACTTGCTGCAAACCCACACCCTAGAGCAAACCAGGGAACTGATAGAGCGCAGTTTTGGGCAGTACATGGCAACCTTGCATTTACGGCCAGAATACGATGAGATTGCCGAATTGCAAACCCAATTAGCTCAACTTCATGAACAAATCGCCGCAGTTAATGAAAATGAACTGGCTGTTTATGAAAAATTGCGGCAACGCCTAAAGGTGGAACGCCAGATATTGAAAACCTTGCAAGAACAAGCACAGGAAGACCGCCAAGAGGAATTGGTGATGATGTTGGGCTTTGCAGTGTCAGGAACTCTGTTGAGTCTCAAGGGTAAAAATATCATGGTGTCTTCACCCGTAACGGCAGTTTTAGTCGGAAAATCGCCTGGTTCTGGTCAAGCTCCTTACTTGGTATGCTTGGGGCACGATAACCGCTGGTATGTCGCAACCACAGGGGATGTAGTCGATTTGTATGCCGAACTGCCGCGAATTGAAGTGCCGCCTAATGTATTACCACCGCCAGAGATGCCTTTGAAGCCAGGACAATCGCGTCGTGGTAACGAAGAAAGCTTTGCGATCGCTGTGCGTATTCCTAATCCGATAGAATCTTTGCATCTAGCACCAGAAGTAGCAGAACAACTCAGTCACGTTACAGCTGTTCAAGAGCAATTAGAAGCTCATCCCCTACATCAATCAGGCAATGCGGCAACGCTTTTCAAACGTCGGGCCCGTTATGTCGAACTAGAAGCCGAACTCGAACAGTTGCAAGGGCAAGTAGAACAACAGTCACAACGTCATTGGGAAGAATTTCTCAATTTAATCGCCATTCTGCAACATTTTGACGCTTTGGATAACTTAGTCCCCACACGATTAGGGCAAATCGCTGCCGCCATTCGAGGGGAAAATGAATTGTGGCTGGGTTTAGTATTCGCTAGTGGTGAATTGGACAATTTAGATCCGCATCATTTAGCAGCAGCAGCAGCGGCTTTGGTGATGGAAACGCCCCGTCCAGATAGCAAGGTTAACTTTGACCTTAGTAATGAAGTGGCAGAAGCCTTGAAAAAATTGCGGGGAATTCGTCACCAAATGTTCCAACGACAACGGCGGTATAACGTAGCGCTGCCGATATGGTTGGAATTTGAGTTAATTGCCATAGTCGAACAATGGGCGCTGGGAATGGAGTGGACTGAACTCTGCGAGAACACTACCTTGGATGAAGGCGATGTAGTGAGAATTTTACGCAGAACTTTGGATTTATTGTCGCAGATACCCCACATTCCCTATTTGCCAGACTCTTTCTTGCGTAATGCCTATCGAGCGATGCAGTTGATTGATAGATTCCCAGTGAATGAGGTGGTTGAATAAATAGGATGCTCTGACGCACACAGAGTATTTAATCATTTCTGTGCCTCTTTTCCTCTCAGTACTTACGCAAAAATGGATGGTGTTGGGGCAATTCATGAATTGCCCCAGCAATGAACTTACATATTACCAAATAATAGTAG
>NZ_JADEXF010000030.1 GCF_015207245.1 Nostoc cf. edaphicum LEGE 07299 | reverse complement strand
TCTTTGATCTAACGATCGTATCCAAATGAAATGCATGTGAAGTTAGCAACATATCTTGATGTCAACTTGAGTCAAGCAGTCCTGACAGTAAAATTCCGCCTTCGCGGCCACTTGACGAAATTTTTTGATTATATAGAAGTGTGAAAGCCCATGTTTAATATATAGTAGTGGCAATCAAGCACTAGGCAGATGTTAAGAGATTTGTTCTTCCCATAGACAGACGTACAAAATCCTTTGACCGCTTTTGACCTGAAGATAATAAACCGAGGAAAAATTCTCATAACTTTCAAAGAAAAGTTAGAGCACCGCTAAACCCGGAGGTACGTGACTTTTCGCTTTTCGGCTTGCTCTTAATCAAGAAAATATGGGATTGAACTCATTGGTCAAAACTGCTCGTATCAATTATATAAATTTTTATAAAAGCCAGATAGCAATGCTCGCGCTTGCAATAAAGGGTTAAGAAAATCGCCACTGCTTTTTTCTTCTTTAAGTCCAGGAATTTAAATAAAAATTTACCAGCAACTTTAATTCAAAATTAAACAACTATTTTGCTATTATTAGTCCATGCTAGTATTTAATATAAAATTACGAAGTAGCAAAACCAGAATCAAGAGCCGTATCAGCGCGGTTACTACTGCTTTGTTGATTCGTAATGTAGAGACAAGAAAATTCGCGTCTCTACTGGTAGGACAAAAGGGTGTATGCCCGTAGGACTCTATTGAAATACTATGCTGTCCTAAGCTTGAAAGGACGAGTAGAGAAAACTCTACTTGCTCTTTTGCAAGAAAGGCAAGCACTGAAAGTGAAAAACCTGCAATTATTTGGGTCTACGACTTATTTGCAGTAGAACTTAACCCCATTTGTAAAGGTGGCTGAAAGTTACACCGCTACAGTAGCGCCAAAGAAGAAAATAGTTTTCTTTCTGATGGCGAATAATGGTTAAAAGTGCCGTAAAATCACCAAAATTAATGTCTGTGGCAACTATGGCCTCTAGTTGGTTGTAGACAACCATATATAGAAGTGCTTTTGGCTCCTATCGGCAGGAATTCACCCGTTACATTAGGGTCTTCAGTAGCTCTATGCAAATGCTAAAAAATTAAATGCTGGCATGAGACTACATAGTTTATCAGTTTGGAGAGAGTAAGGAAAATTTGAGCATAATGACTGAAACTGCAACCGCGCCATTAACTGGAAAAGCACTACTTGCTAAAGTAAAAGAACTTTCCACATTACCACGCCGAGAAAGAGCTAAACAGTGTGGCTATTACACTGTTACTAAGAATAATCAAGTTCGTGTGAATCTCACCGATTTTTATGACGCTTTGCTATCTGCTAGAGGAATTCCTCTAAGTCCAGAAGCACCTAAAGATGGTCGTGGTCGTGAACCGACATATCGGGTTAGTGTCCATCAGAATGGTCAGATTGTAATTGGTGCTACATATACCAAAGCAATGGGCTTGAAGGCTGGAGATGAGTTTGAAATTAGGCTGGGATACAAACATATTCACCTGATTCAACTAGGTGAAAGCGATAAAAAACTAACCTCACAAGATATAGATTCTGACGAATCGGACGAAGATTTGGAAGACGAAGAGTAAATTTGCTGATGGTAAGGGTAAGTTTCAGGTGATGATAACTTGTCCTTACCCCAACAGCAAACTAGTAGCTAGGTAAAAAATACGATTAGACCCCTTGCAGAAGTCACCAAATTTAGTAGAGTCTTGATTAATCAGCAAGAAATCTATAATGCAAGAAGTCTATCGTGTTTTTTTTGTTTATTTTGATAACTTTCTTTGAGTCTTCGGTCAACGTCTTACTGGCATTTATAGAAAATGCACCGCCACTAGTTATAGTGACGGCATTTTTTGTTTGTTGGATAGTTTGCTGGTTGCCAGTAGCAACAGCATCAGCAATATTGCTTAATTGGCAACCTCCTAAACCTTTACAGCCAGAGCAAAAAATGCCGTTATTGGTGTCACTTTACCTATTAGCTCCCCCAATCCTCTGGGGAGTTGTTTGGTTGACTAATAAATCTTTTTCAGATTACGGCTTTGTTGGCAATCTTTCAACTCTTGGTTTTTTAGCACTAGGTTTTAGTTTGGGAGTGCTGAGTTTAGCTATTGTATTTGGTGGGCAATTCGGATTAGGTTGGTGTTCTTTTGAAAAGTCTAATTTCAAGTTACTACTACCCATATTGCTACCGATTTTCTTGATAGCGTTATTAGTCGGTGGGATAGAAGAGTTAGTTTTTCGCGGTTTCCTGTTCACAGAATTAACACAGGATTACCCAGTTTGGTTCGCAGCAGCAATTTCTAGCTTGATTTTTGCCTTGTTACACCTGGTTTGGGAGCAACGCGAAACCGTACCCCAACTTCCTGGATTGTGGCTGATGGGAATGGTATTGGTGTTAGCACGCTTTGCTACAAGTGGTAATCTAGGTTTAGCTTGGGGATTGCACGCGGGATGGGTATGGGCGATCGCTACCATAGATACAGCAGAACTAATTACTTACACAAGTAAAGTCTCTGACTGGTTCACAGGTAAAAACAAAAAACCCCTAGCTGGGTTGGCGGGAATTATTTGTATATTGGGAACTGGAGTAATTATCTGGTTCTTCTCTTAAGTATTTTAATTTCCCATAAAAAATTTACGTTAACGCAGTTTTAGAAGTGCTGAGTGAGATTCCTTACTCAGCACCGTTATTAATCTTTATGTAGTCTTACGGAACCTGCAACCTCAGATATATATAGTGCATTAAATAAATCAGCGCACTATATATAATTTCACTCAAAACTACTCAGACCTTTTCATTCTGTCGATTTCTCGTTGTAATTCTTCAATTTGACGGCGTAAAATTTCTGTTTCATTTGCGGAAGATTCTGCTGCAACATTTACCGTTCCAGAAGCAGGCGATCGCTGATAATTTCCTCGGCGAATTTGCTGATATTCTTCGGATACTGCCCACGACCGTAAGTAATGTAAGCGTTCAACAGGGAAAGGATGACTCAACATCATACCCTGAGCGCCATTGTAGATCAAGAATTTATATATCTGATTCAGTCCATCTTCATCCAGTGCCTGATAATTTTCTGACTGCTTAATAAACTCTTGTAAACTACATTCGTTGGCATATTTGTTACTACCGCCAGAGAGTTTCATCAACGTTGACATCACAGGATTCAAGTCATCCATTACTAGTAGTGCAGCGCGATCTGACGATAACTCGGCTTTGCGCCGCCACTCAAAAAAGGCGTAAATCAAGCCTTGGGTGACAATATTACCGATGCCGAAGGTCAATTCTCCCAAGGCAGAAGCAGCACTCATCGCCCACATCGCCATTTGAATTAAAATAGTATGACCACATTTAATATGCCCCAGTTCATGGGCTAGCACCGTCCTCATCTCGGCTTCGTCTAGTAAGTCTAGTATCCCTGTATTTATGACTATGTAAGGATTCTCTTGCCCCAGCGCATAGCTATTTGCTTGGGGATTTTGCGAGACAAACAGTGTTGGTTCTGGGTAAATGTCCAAATCTCGGACGCATTCCCGAAACATCTGGTAAATAGTGGAATATTGACGCGGACCGACTTGGATGCTGTTACCCATTAGATAGACTAATTGAGGGCGTTCGTAGATAAATTCCACAAATTTACGAGCGATTAAATCAAATCCTGGTAAATTTCGTAAAGCTTGCTCGGCTTGACGATCTAGTGGATGCCTAAAGGCTTCGCTAGATATTCCTGTGTAAGTTGGCATAATTATAGGGTATTGGGTGATTGGTCATTGGTCATTGGTCATTGGTCATTAGTAAAGGACAACTGACAAAGGACAACTGACTAATGACAAGATAATAGAAATGGGGCAATTGGAAGTAAAAGTCACTTTGTATGGAATTGAAAGCGTGTGATTGAGGCAGAAGTTCATTTGTCACTACATAACTTTTTGCGATCGCAAGCGGGGTTCCCTTCCTGGCCCCATCATTTGACGATGGCACGGTTGGTAGCACGCGCCTTGCGCCTGGGACGTAGCGCCCTAATTCAAGTAGGGGCAGTTAGTGGCTATCAAGGGCGGTATCGTACTAGTTTCGTAGCATCAGCCCTGATGTGGCATGGCCCTGTAATTATTGTTGCTCAAGAAACTGTGCAGCAACTTCTGCTGCGGGTGGAAATTCCCCGGCTACAGCAGTGGCTACCAACCAATAAATCGATTAGGACAGGTGATGCTTGGCCTGATGCTGAGTTCCAAGGGCTACTGTTAACCTCTCCAGAAGCTTGGTTAAAAGGACAATTGGCTGGTGGCTCACGCTTCCCCCAAGGCATTCCCACAATTATTGATGGGGTAGACGATCTCGAAGATTGGGTGCGTCATCAACTTACCCAAGATATTCAACCCGATGATTGGGATCAACTCATGCTGGCTTGTCCCAACCAAGCTGAGGCAATTCGCGAAGCACGGATACAACTAACACACGAACTTTTTCAGCATCCTGTTAATCCATATCAGTGCTATCTAATTTCCCAGCCGGAAATAGAAATTTTAAATCGCCTGTGTTTGGCTTTAGATCGAGTAAACCTCCCACATAAGTGGAAAAATTTCTGGCAGCAATTTCAAACCCTTGATGAAAATCTTTCGCCCCCTACTTCCCCTCCTCTCTTCTGGGCGACTATTGCCCATCGACAAGGTTTATTTTCTTTGCACTACGCCCCAATGGAATTAGGGGAAATACTCTCGCCGATTTGGCAGCGACAACCAGTAGTTTTAATTGGCAGCGCGATCGAACCGGAAACTGAGGCTCCCCTTTTCCGCCAGCGCTTGGGTTTGGACGATTTAACTTGCCTGAAGTTCTCCTCAGAGAGTCAAGCGGAAGCAATTCAACTGTATGTACCCTATAAGTTGCCCTTACCCAACACGCCAGAATTTCAAGCGGCATTTATTCACAAAGTCCGCACACTAGTTTGTCTAAGTGCGACAGCACCAGGGTTAACGGTTGTCTTAGTGGGAGATGTACCACTAAAGGCTCAAGTAGCGGCAATTCTAGCTTCAGAGTTTGGTTCGCGGGTGCAAGTAGAAAAAACTTGTTTAGATGAAAATGGTATTTTGATTAGCGGTTGGGAATTTTGGCGAGAACATCAACGAGTTTTGCCAGCACCCCATCTGTTAATCATTGCTACGTTGCCCTTACCATCTTTGGAAAATCCTCTGGTAGCTGGCAGGGTAGCTCTTTATAAGCGATCGCATCAAGATTGGTTCCGTTTATACTTGTTGCCAGCAGCTTTAAATGAATTACAAAGAGCGATCGCTCCAGTACGAGAAAGTCAAGGGATTGTGGCTTTGCTTGATAGTCGTGTAGTTAACCGCAGCTACGGCGCTCAAATTCTCGCAGCTTTAAGTCCTCTGGCACGCATTAACTATCTCGATCCCAGCCTGTTTTCCAATACCGATGAGGAAAATTCTGCTTAAAATTCAGTTACCAGTGACGCCACTTGCTCCACTTGGGGAGACCCCAAGACCCTTCGGGTTCGGCAGTCTCCCAGACGCTCGTTCCTCTCTACGAGACGCTACGCGAACGCTACCGCTAGCGCTAACGACGGAAACCGCCATCGCGCTTCGCGTCTCCCTTTGGGAGAAGATGGGGGCTGCCTCACCGCAGTGGCTCCCCAATGCCCAATTTAAATTTTGTCAACCAAAGTGCGATCGCCCAGAAGCAAGAACTATTATCAGCTTATGGAAGGTGCTGCGATTCATCGCCTCTCTGTAGGCATGATTTCTGGCAAGATAAATTTAGAATCTAAGTAGAATTTAAATTGCTAATTATGGGTGAAGCAAAACGTCGTAAAACCACACTAGGGGAAACATACGGTAAAGAGACTCGGATCTTGTCTTGGGTTCCGATCACAAAAACTCAAGGCGAACAATTTGTCACTTGGACTACTCGTGGTGCTTGGATAGGTATTGGTCTTATGGTTGTAGGATGGGCAACAATTCGTTTTATCGGCCCAGCTTTCGGTTGGTGGCAAGTAGTCTATTAATTCTTAATTCATAATTGAATTAGTTGGAATCTAGGCTCCAACTAATTCAATACCACTAAAAAAGACAATGACGCACAAGTATCTTAAGCTAAAATACATCTAAATTACATAATCCCCGTCAATGTCGTCCTTTGTCATTAGTCATTTGTATTTACAAAGGACAAGGGACAAATGACTAATGACAGTCTCTACGAGATAATGTGCAACTTGAATGCACACCAGCTTACTAATAATTACGAATTACGTTAGCGCAATGGTAGGGGGTTTGCGTACTCTATCCCGCATTTCTCACAAGCTGCTTTGCGTATAAGTAATGAGTAATAAGTAATAAGTTAAGAATTTTACTCATTACTCACTACTCATTACTCCTCCATTCGAGGTGTGGTGAGAAATCCGGGTCTATGAGAAAGCAAGCTAGGCGCAGCCTCTTGTAGAAAGCGTTATGACGAATTACAAATTAGTTAACTGAGTTATTAATAAAAAATAATTACTCTCTTTGGATAGATAATCGAAATATATTATATATTCATTAAATTTGGCAAAACCAAATTAAGATAAGAATCCTTCTAAATTACCCTGCTTTGGTTCGTACAACTTTTTGGGAATAATCCAAAAATACCTAGAAATATTGCCTAAATGGCAACATTGCTCTGTTGGGTTTAGGTATTATCAGTGTTAAGTTTTTACATTGTGGATTCTACACTCACATTTGTCTACTAACTACGTTAGGTTCGTATAAAGTGTTGCACTTAATTTTTTTGCAACTAGTTAATCTATCATTTGCACTGTCATCTGCTTAACTTTATATATCTAGGAGGAACGAATTTGGTATAACTAATCATTTGTCTATACCAAAATCTACGTTAGAAAGAGAACAGACTAAACATCTAAAAGAGACAGTATAACGATGCAAAACTACATTATGGCCTCTAATAACCGTGTATTTGACTGCACATAGCTAATAAAAACCAAATATGTACCTTTTTTGTAGTTGACTAGTGCTAGATTTAAGTTACCCTTAAAGCGGATCGCTTACTGTAAGAATGCACTCTGACAGAAGTGTATAAAGATATAGTTAAATTTAGCAATTCTGTCCGAAATTTTGAATTTGCAAACTGAATAGTTTGATACGGCTCTCAAAACATCGATCCACTACCCTAAACAAGGTAGTCAATTAACGACTCAATATCATCCGTCTGATAATTGTAATGAATAGTTTACAATACCAATGGATGAGAAAATCTAAAGAAAATATAAAAGAAACTCAAATTACTGTGGTGTCTGGAGGACAAAAGTGTTTCTGAGACTAGCACATCAACATCGACAATTCGTTCAAGACTTAGTAATGAACCTGCAAGCCTTGGCGATTGTATTGGAGCGTCGTGGGTATCCAGCATCGTGCTATACCTGTGGCGACCAAATGAATAGTGCATCGTTTATGGTTAGCTTAGGTGATAACCATCTGATTAGATTTTTAGTGTCCGATTACGGCATTACTTGGACGGAAATGCGGGATGACCGCGAATTAATGAAGCTAGAAGGTGCGGAGGCAATTAGCCAATTAGACGAATTGGCCGATCTTGTCAAGCAATCTATGCAAAGTGATACAGGCTCTAAAACTCTTGCCAAGAAGTATTAAGGTTTCAAAGGTCGGTAGCAAATTAGAAATTGATTATCGGTAACTGTTAATCGGTAACAGTTAGTTAGCGATCGCTCCTACCCGTTATCTCAATTATCATTAAGTGATTGGCCATAGCTAGCCCATCGCATATTTTTTTTAGCTACCAAAATCTCATGAGCCGGGTCAAAATCACCGTTATTGCACGTTACTAAGGTGTCAGATGGTGAATCTGGGCAGTAGCAGCAATTATAATGTGAGATACGATACACCTAAAGTCCATTGCCAATTAAAATAAAGGGTGCCCAATAGTACGGATGACTAAAGTCATTAACTGCTGCTACGCGTGCATTGTGACTTATTTCCTTCCACTTCCCAGTAATTAATGAGACTTGAGCTTGACGTAAAGCTTCGGTTTTACTCAGCTTTTCAGTAGAGAGGATACCATAAAAAGCACTCATGAGTGCTTGCGTACCACCATCATCTACAGACCATAAAGAGGCGATCGCGGCTCTAGCGCCGGTTTGTTGCATCTGATAGCCGAAGCCCAAAATTTCCTCGCCGTTACCTAACTTGCCTCCCAAGCCGGTTTCACAGGCGCTCAACACTACCAAATCTACATTCGGGAGTGACCAAGTGGCGACATTTCTAAAATTAACGCGATCGCCATTCCCGAATAAAATAAACGAATCTTCTGGTTTACCCACCACAAAGGCTGCATGAGTCGCTAAATGGACAATTGTATAATCATCCATTTGGGGTACAGTGACTCTGGGGGTAAAGGCATCGTCTAAAAGCTTCGTAGTTTCAGGAACCGCAGCTGCTAAACTTTCCACCTCCCGCGTTGCAAAGGGTAAGCCAGCGAAAGCAACCTGTCGATTCCCAACTTTGATTTCATAATTACCTTTAGTAAAAGCACCCGCTAAAACCCGCAAAGTGGATTGTTTTGGGGTGTTTAAGTTAGCCAGACTGGCAGATGTAATGTGATTCACATTAAAGCGCTGCACCAGCCATTGTTTGCCATCATATAAAGCAGTTAACGGAATGTAGCGTAACCGATCATCTGGAGCGTAAATTAGAGTTTGCGTACCTGATAGCTTCAAGTCTTTCTCTATCGGTTTAATTAGCCAGTCATACAATTGGCGTGCAGGTGCTTTGATATTTCGACTGGGATTAATTAAAGCTTGGCGGAAAGCATCAATTGTTTGATGGAGGTTTTCGCGTTTTACAGCAACGGTGCGATGGATTGGTGGGGATTCAGGAGTTACCAAGACCAATTCCAAACTATCTTTTAAAATCAGTGGGTAGAGTAGTGCCGATTTTTGAGGTAATCGCGCCAAATTATCTCGAAGTTCGTTGAGACTTTCCAAATCTAAATTTTGCCGCCTCGCTGTACGGCTAATTTGCTCTACCTGTGCTTTCACTGAAGGACTATTGATAAATTCGTTAAATCCATCTAGAAGTTGCTGTTGATTTAAGACTAGTTGCTCGATGCGTTGTTTCTGTTCGAGCGATCGCTGTTGGGGAGAAATTTTCCGTAGTGTTGTCAGTTCTTTACCCAGCACAACAGCATTATCGACACTTTGATCCAGCTTTTGTTTAATTGGTTTTTCTGTTGCCGCTATATTAATACCTTTGACAGTACGTTGATTACCCGGCACATTCTGGAGATATTCCTCTAGTTCTTCAACTTTGAGTAAATCCATTATCCTTTGTGCTTCAGCAACACGTCCCTGTTTCAGCAATCGTTCACCCAAAATGCGATATGTCTGTCTAACAGTTATGTTGTAAGCATCTGGTTGCCGCGCACTCAGTACTGATGGATTCAAGCGAGCTTTCTCACGATTAATCAAGCAATGCTTGTAGAAAAAAATTGCTAACTCTGGCTGGTTTTGGATATCGAATAAGTAACCTATGTTACTGTAAGTTTTTCCAAGTCGAACTAAATCCCCAAGTTCTTTGTTAATTAATAAGGCTTGCTGATAGGATCGAAGTGCTTCAGAATACTTTTTTTGACTTTGGTAGATTCTGCCGATGTTGTTGAATGTTACTGCTTCCCAAGAGCGCTCTCCAAAGTCTCTGCTGATGGCTAATGCTTTCTGTAATTTCTGCAACGCTTCTTGCGATTGACCTTGACGAGATTCTTTGATAGCTTCTTCATTGAGCCTTGCAATTTCTGAGAGTTGATTATTCTTGGGTAAAGCTTGAGCTTTTTCTCCAGATTCGTACCTCAATCTTGCATTTGTATTTACCTGGTTAATGTCTGGATATACCATCCCAAAACCTAGTAAGCTAAGTAGAGATAAAGTAACAACACTCACATACCGGAGATTAGGCTGCATAACAAAACACTCCCTATACTCGGAAGGTAAATATTAAATCAATAAGTCCGACAACGCAATTAATTTTTATGCTGTTCAATAATTTGGAAAATTTATAGGTACTGAGAAAATTGAAGATGTCAGAAGAAAAACCCAGCCAACCAAAATTGCCACCAACCAGCGCCCTTGACAATCCATCAACTAACGAGTTTGGGAATTGGTTTGAATATCCTGTCAGAGTGCAACCCCACCACACTGACTATGGCGGTATTGTCTGGCACGGTTCTTATATAGCTTGGATGGAAGAAGCGCGGATTGAATGCTTACGATCTATAGGAATTGAATTTGCTGATTTAGCCGCTATAGGTTGCGATTTACCAGTTGTAGAATTGTCGGTGCGCTATCACCGTTCAGTTCAATTGGGTATGGCAGTGATGGTAAAAACGCGCATGGCTGAGGTGACAGGTGTGCGCATCAATTGGGATTATGCCATTGTCTCAACTGATGGACAAGAATTATACGTCACGGCTAAGGTGACATTAGTGGCTTTAGATCGCGACAGAGGCAAGATTATGCGTCAGTTGCCGCCAAGTTTTAAGGATGCCTTAGCCAAGATTTCAGCATTAAATAACAATTGATTAAGAAAGGTTGTCATTTCATCTTTTATACTTCACCTTTCATTAGCAAAAGTGAAGTATAGATTTTTACTTTCCAGTTTGGATCTGCGACAGATTTTGAGCAAACTGCATTACGTAATGCCAAATATCTTGGGGAGTAATGCCAAAACTAATATTTAATAAAACAAGGATTGCCGCAAGAGTTAATGCAGTGCTCACGGTTGCTTTCAGCAACTTCCATAATATTATGAAGACTATCCAAGCTATAATCAATGTAATAATCATATATATTAATTCCTTAATAATTGCCCTTGTCTGAGAG
>NZ_JADEXF010000029.1 GCF_015207245.1 Nostoc cf. edaphicum LEGE 07299 | reverse complement strand
TCCATAGACTATAAATTTATTTGAGAATTGTCTAATCCAAAATCGTTCGATGGTTCCTGTGCCTTGTCGATCGCGTAGCGTCCCGCAGGTAAGGACTGAGTGCCCGCGTCAAAGTCTAAAATCGTAAATCGTAAATCGATCGATTTGGCTTGGGCGGCTAGACGTACAGTTTCTATTGCTGCGGCGATCGCAGTTTCTAGATTGACAGGAGCAATATTCAGACTCAGTTTACCTTGGAGAATGCGAGAGACATCCAGTAAATCTTCGATTAATTGGGTTTGCAACTTGGCATTGCGCTCAATGGTTTCGAGAGCGCGAGTAGTGGTTGCTTCATCATACTTTTTCGTTTGTAGTAATTTCGACCATCCCAAAATCGGGTTTAGCGGCGTGCGAAGTTCGTGGGAAAGCACCGCCAAAAACTCATCTTTGATTCGATTAGCTTGGATTAATTCTTCTTTCCGTCGCTGTAACGAAGCCATTAACTGAGCGCGTTCCAGAGCAACCGCCACCTGATCGGAAGTTGCTTGTAATAGAGTTATTTCCCCAAAAGTGAAATTGGTACGGGTGCGACTGGCAAAGCAGAGGACACCAAGCAGCTTTCCTTGAGCAATTAACGGTTGACCTGCATAGGCTGTAATTCCTAAAGCATGGAGGATGTTGGCATGGGGATGGGTAGAGTGCGGCACATTATTGACGACGATTTGACGGCGTTCTTGCACCACTAGTCCGCATATCCCTTGATTAAATTCCAGGTATTCAATTGCTTGAAATACTTCATCAGTAATGCCGTTCCAAGCTACTAACCGGAGTTTCTGCTTATTTTCGTGTGTATCGATTAAATAGTGAAAGTAACAATGCAAATCCATTTGCGCCGAGAGTTTGCTAAACAAGCTGTTCATCAAATCCAAAGGGCGCTCGGTTGAAAGCAAATCACTGGTCGTTTCCGAAAGCAGTTTAAGTCTTTCACTGCGCTCTTGTAAGGCTTGTTCTGCAAGCTGGCGTTCGCGAAGGGCGCGTTCGCGTTCGGTAATGTCAATTGCAACCCCTCCTACTAGGCGTTGGCCAGACACATCGGCAATGGGAAACTTATAGACTAAAAATTCGCCAAGAGTGCCATCTGTGCGTGGGACAGACTCAATCGTTTGAACAACCTGATTCCTTTCGGCAACTATTCTAATGTTATCGAGGAGGGGTTGAGCAATTTGGACTGGGTATAGGTCAAAAATGTTTTTATCGATCGCCTTATTGGTTGGCACATTGAATGTGCTGAAATAAGTTGGACTGAGGTAAACTACACGTCCGTTTGCATTCGTAATCCATGCAGCTGCGGGAATATTGTCCATAAAAGCTTGAAATTGCTCTTGGCTCTGACTCAGCGCTTTTTTAACTTGTTTGAGATCGCTAATATCCAGAATGAATGCGACTGATTTATGCCGAGATTCTCCTAAAAGGGAGTAGCCAACTACAACTGGGACGCTAGAACCATCTTTGCAAATAAATTCCTTTTCATAAGGAGTACAGGTTCCCTTCGCTATTGCTTCGGCAATAGCCAGCTCGTCTAAATATTGATACTCAGGTGGCGTGATATCAGCCCAGCATAGTTTACCTGCTTGAATATCCTCTTGGGTATAGCCGACAATTCGCAAAAACTCGTCGTTGGCTTCAGTGATGCTACCATTCACATCACCAAAGAGAATGCCAACTATATTCGCTTTCACAAAACTCCTGAGCCGTTCTTCACTTGCTTGGACTGCCTTCTCTGCCTGTTTGCGTTTGCTGATATCTGTAGTGCTGCCAACTAAACGTAACGGGTTTCCATCAGTATCTCGCTGTACTACTATCCCCTGATCTAAAACATAGATGTACTGATTGTTTTTGTTGCGAATTCGGTATTCGGCAGCATAACGATCGCTATTTGCCAAAGCAACTCGCGCCTCTTCTTGTACATATTGCAAATCCTCTGGGTGGACAAGCTCACGCCACCAACTACCAGTTGATTCAGATTCTGCGAGGGAATAGCCCAAAATTCGGGTTAACCCCTCGGTTCTTTCAACGCTATCCTGTTCTATATTCCAGTCATAAATCAGACAGTTGACCGCAGATGCTGCTAACTCAAACCGCTCGTTCGCTAACCTCAGACGCTCTTCTTTTTCCCGTAAAGTTCGTTCTACTTGTTTGCGTAAGCGAAGCTCGTCGTAGACATCGCTGATGTCGCGGAAGAAAATATCAAGACCATCTTCACTAGGGTAGGCGTGAATCTCCAGCCACAAGTCATTTTTGGGTGGTAAGTAGTAGTGATACTCAAAATGGACGGGAATTTGCTCTGCCATTGCCCATCGATAATTTAGCTCTAAATTTGTGCCTAACGATACAGGCCACTCCTCCCAGTGCGACTTACCAATGACTTCTGTGCGGGATTTGCCGTTAATTTGCTCTGCTTCGGCATTTTGGTAGATGATTCGCCAGTCTCGGTCTAGAGTCATAAATGCATCACTCATGTTTTCTAGAGTGCGTGTGTTCCGCTGATTGGCTTGCTGTAATGCTGCTTCTACTTGTTTGCGTTCCCGTAGTGCTGCTTGCTGTTCGCTCAAATCAACAACAAAGGCAATAACCGTTTCTTGAGTATTTCCCAGCGTCACAGAACCGAGCAGAACCGGAATGCGATCGCCATCTTTACGAATGTATTCTTTCTCAAAAGGCTTACATATTCCAGTAGTTCTCACTTCTTCTACTGAACGTTCGCTCAAAAGAAGATACTCCGGTGGGGTAATCTCGCGCCAGTTTATTTGGTTAGCAGAGAAATCTTCTCGCGTATAGCCGATCATCTTCAGAAAAGCATCATTGGCTTCGATAATGAAGCCGTTGTTCATATCAGTGACGATTACCCCAATAATGTTGGATTCTGCCAGTCGGCTAAACCGCATTTCGCTATTTTGCAACAACTTGAGGCTTGTCTCTGCTTTGCGTCTAGCAGTTCGCAACTCTGAAGAAAGCGCAGTAATTAAGAAGGATACTAGTGAGAATGTGGTTAATTGTACCAGGACTTTGAGGCTGAGGAAATCGAAAGAGTAGACTGGATCGATCAAAAAATAGAGCGCAGTTGTCACAGATAAAGCGATCGCTAGCACTCCCAGTCTCATACCACCATACCAGGCGCTAACTGCCACAGCAGCATAAAATAATGTAAATATGCTCGGATCGAAAACTGGCAGTAACACTTTTGTCAACAGCAGTGCCGTCATGACTGCCAGAATCATCACACTAAAAGCTATGAACCAACGCATCATCAAAATTTTTTCAGGTACTTTCACCATCATCTTAAGAGTCCTCCCGTTGCTCCGATTTTGGGAGATACTCGTTCACTAGTCTTTTATCTGCTTTGCCCATCTTCTCTAACGTTTTTTCAATCAGCTTTAGTGCCATCTGTGAAGGCACTGTAGCTCCGTTCTCCCAGCGATTGATTGTTCGTAGGGAAACTCCTAACTTAGCTGCAAACTTCTCTTGAGAGAGATCGAGTTGCTGCCGAAGTTGACGGATTAAATCTGAAATTTTGAGTGGCTTTTCTAGTTCCATAGTAGGAAGAGTAGGACAGATGTCTCGCCATTCGTCTCCAGCTTGAGGAAGAATTTAAATAATCATTAGTCGTTATCAATTTCATCTTTTGGCGAAACATCAAGATTCAGTTATCAGTCTTCACGGCTTACTGTTTGCTGTAGAAGGTAGATATAAAATAAACATTAAGTTTTGCTTGGGATGGGATAGCAAGATAGTATTATTTAAGGCAATTTGACTAAATAATTATTAGCGATCGCACACAGCCAAACAATTGGTAGTGTGTCACACTTTCATGATTCATATCTAAATTAATTTGTTATATATAAAGTTAATTTTGTACTTGATAAAAGCTTTTTTATATCGCTAGTTTATTAACTACAGCAGCTTACAACTTCTCTACGTTCGCGCAGCGTGTCGCAGACAGAGGCTACGCCAAGGTGAGATACAGATAATTGTAGGGAAACAATATGCTTTACCCCTACCTTTGTACTGCATTTAACTGAACTACGTTGTAAATCTAGAATAGATTCCAAAATATGTAGTTAGTTTTACTTCTATGGTCAGATGCCAGTCAAAAAATTAGAAAGTTACGATCCACTATTAATAAAACTTTTGCCTAATCCTAATCTTTAACTGTTTTGATTAATCAACACTCCGAAAACTTATTAAACAGTCAACAGGAAAATGCACCAGGTGAAGGCTATATATTTAACTGGTTTGATTGGTTTTGTCTTTGGTATCCTCCAGGATGGCTAATTTTATTCAACCGCCATTGGCAGCACTATCACATAGATCCAGATGGTTGGAATTGGCTAGAATATGGATTATTTTTAATTCCTGGTGGATTTTATCTAGCGTTGCTGAGTCGCTGGTTGCGTCTGGGTTTTCGTTCACCTCGAAAAGAAGTTGGTGAATTCGATCCTAAATATCAACAAGCTTTTGGCAAAGAAATTCTAGCCCCTATCGTTAAATACTATTTTCGGGGAGAGTTGCAACAACTTGAAAACTTGCCGCCAACAGGGCCATTGATTGTGGCAATGAATCATGCCGGGATGTCTTTTCCTTGGGACTTTTTAACCTTGGGTTATTTATTAAGTGAAGCCAAAGGATGGGTAGTACAACCCATCGCAAATCCAGCATTATTTGAGCATCCTTGGGTGATTTGGTGGCTACCACCTCAATGGTCGCAGGTTTTAGGTGGTGTGCGAGCCAAATTAGATGATTTTGAGGGCGCGATCGCTCAAGGTAAAATTCTCTTATATGCACCCGAAGGTGTTCGCGGGCCTTTGAAAGGTTGGAGAAGACGCTATCAACTAGAAAAGTTTGATGTGAGCTTTATTCAGTTGAGCGATCGCTATCATATTCCGATTCTGCCAGTAATTTGCATCGGCAGTGAATCTCTGCATCCTTGGGCCGTTAATTTCACCAAGTTACAACGACTAGTCAAACTACCATTCTTACCTTTGTCGCCTTTGATGTTTGCCTTACTTATGTTTCCCTCAATGGGAGTTTGGGCAATGAAAACTCGTTTGCGTTACTTTATTCAACCTTTGCAACCAGCAGGATTGGATAACCACTCAAAGAAAGGGCGTGCAGCAGCTTATCAACAAGCACAACAATTACGAGAAAAACTGCAACTTCAAATCAATCATTTTTTGGGTAAATTTTAATACTATAAGCTCAAAATTGTTGATTATAACAGGTTTACAATGTCGTTCAATTCAATGAAAACTGTTGTAAGTTTATAGTGATGACGAATGTTGTGAGTGCGATCGCCACTATACTGTTGACTAAGCCAAATAGAGAAAATCGTTGCAAACATTGGTAATGCTGTATGGAGGTGTGGTTAGGAATAAAGTTATTGTTCCTAGCACAGCTTGTCCGTTTGTTAGCAACGCAACCTGTTTTGTTACCAATGCTTATCCGTTAGTAACGACACTTAATGCGTTTGTTACCAACACAACCTCTTTTGTTACTAATGCTTATTCGTTAGTAACGACACTTATGCGTTCGTTACCAACACAACCTCTTTCGTTACCAATGCTTATCTATGGAAGATTCCGAGATTTTTCTTGGGTTTAGTAAAGAAGATATGGGTGCGAATAATCAGCTTCGTCTCTGAAAGGGGATTTCACAAATTATGATGCCTGTGGATTTATATCATGTCCGGTTAATTAGTTATAATTCAATACAGTTCAGTTAAGCATTTTTCCTTCTCTCTGTGTTCTCTGCGCCTCTGTGGTAGCCTTCGGCAAGCCGCTTTGCGTCTACATTAAAAAGATTGATTTCACAAAGAGTTTTAACCTTAACCCAAGCCTATTGGGTGCTAAACCGACTCCACAGACGAAGCACCGAAACGATAGCCTTTGCCGTAGACTGTGTGAATCAACGTAGTTTCTCTACCCACCTCAATCTTACGCCGCAGCAAACGAATTAATGCCGCAATTACATTACTGCTAGGTTGTTCTGACTCTTGCCACAAATTTTGCATAATCTGGGCATGAGTCAGAAGTTGTCCAGTGTGTTCCATAAAATATTGCAACAACTGGCTTTCCTTTTGCGATAGCTCAATTATTCGTCCCTGGCGATAGGCTACTTGATTTTCACAATCGAGTTCTAAATCAGCGACAGTAAGTCGTCCGGTGGTAGTCTCATAGGTTTGAGTACCGGAACGACGCAATAAAGCACGGACTCTTGCTAATAACTCCCGCAGTTCAAAAGGTTTAACCAAATAGTCATCAGCACCAGCATCTAAACCTTGTACGCGGTCATCAAGAGTATCTTTAGCTGTTAAAAACAATACGGGAGTGGTTTTGCTTTGGCGGCGCAATTCCTGACAAATCTCTAACCCCGTTTTGCCTGGCAGCATCCAATCTAAAATAAGTAGGTCATAACTGCCTGTCTGTGCAAGTTCGCTGCCAGATGTCCCATCATAAACGGCATCTACGGCATAACCTTCACGAGTTAACAAGCGGCTCAAAGGTTGAGTTAGTTCAACTTCATCATCAACTAATAAAATTCTCATGCTGCTTGTGGTAAGCATATAGAGATATTCTCAATATTATTCAACTGCCAAGACGCTAAGGATACCAATAAAAAAAATGCTGACTGTTGCATTGCCAAAAGGGGAACTACTTAAAAATAGCATCCGCTTGCTACAAGCTGTCGGATTAGATTTTAGTGCTTTTTTAGATTCAGGAACTCGCCAACTTCAAATTCCTGACACTAAGGGAGTTGCAAAAGCTTTACTGGTGCGGGCGCAAGATGTGCCCGTTTATGTGGAATATGGTCAAGCACAACTAGGGGTTGTTGGTTACGATGTGCTGCGGGAGAAGCAGCCGCAAGTTGCCCACTTGGTAGATTTGCAGTTTGGTCATTGTCGAATGTCAGTGGCGGTAAAAGCATCAAGTGCTTACCGATCGCCTTTAGATTTACCACCGCATGGTAGAGTTGCTTCAAAATATGTAAATTGCGCTCGTGAATATTTCCATAGTCTGGATTTACCTGTGGAAATAGTGCCATTGTATGGTTCAGTAGAGCTAGGCCCAATTACTGGAATGTCAGAAGCGATCGTAGATTTGGTTTCTACAGGGCGGACTTTACGCGAAAATGGTTTGATTGAAATTGCTAGTCTGTATGAAAGCACGGCGCGATTGATTGCTCATCCTCTGAGTTACCGCCTGAATACAGGTAATCTGAGTGATGTGATTGATAATCTGCGGGAGGTCGTTTTGGTAGGCGTTTAATATCATCTAATTCGTAATCAACCTTCTCCAGATGGTCGTTTCTCGCTAAAGCTGCATTATTTGTTTGTACAGCGTCTCGTATTCAAGCGACTTCCAGATAAAAATACTCAACTGTTGCTTGTGGGGTGGATATCTAACTACAGATGTCAACTTAACTAAAAAAACCAGTTTAGACAGAGCTTTGAAACATTGCTTATTTCAAAATCTCAGACTGCTATGCTGCTCATTGGGTTGTTGTCAGCCCAATGAGCAGCATTTTTAACTTTTAGCTAAAAACTAGGTTTTAAAAGCTCTTATCTTTTGTTGCATAAGATGCGTAGAAAATCAGTGTATACAAAGATTTAAACTTTTATTTAAACCCTCAGCAAATAGAATCAAAGTTAGATTTATATTATTTTTCTCAGCGTTACAATTTGATGCGATCGCCAACAATTTTACCAGTATTCTTTTGAAAGAATGTTGATAATTGAAAGTAATTTAAAATTATTCTTAACACGTAATCTAATGATATTCAGTCAAAAAAAGTAGGTGGAAATATGTTTCAAGCTACTCGCCGCCGTCTTGCAATTTGGTACACTGCCGTCACTGCTGTATTACTGCTACTGTTTGCCAGTGGCGTTTATTTATACTTTCGTACTACACTGATTGAGCGGATTGATGACACCCTTAACCATGTAGTGGAAATAGTGGAGCGTTGTCTCACAACCAGTGGTTGTGCATCTACACTAATATTTGAGCCAATTAATACTGATGCAGATAAATTTCGCATTAACGTAGAAGCCAGTTTTGGTAATAATAGCGACGCTGTAGAAGATGACCACATTGACCTAGAATGGTTTAGTCCAACTGGTAAATTACTTTGGTCAACGCTATCTGAACCCCTAAATATTCCCATTCGTGTCAATCGCACTGGTGAAACTGTACGCATAGTCAAAGCAGAGGGTGAAAATTCAAAATTCAAAATTCCTAACTCCCCACTCTTATTACGACAAGTCACCCAACGCGTAGAAGTGAGACGACAAGTATTAGGATATTTGCGCGTTAGCCATCCCTGGTTTGAAGTTACTAAACCTAGTCGCCAGTTAATTTTTGATTTGGCATTAGGTATTGGTTTAATGGTGGTTTCGGTAGGCGCAAGTGGTTGGTTTCTTTCGGGTAAAGCGATGGAACCGGTGGGTGAATCTTATCAACGTCTTAAACAATTTACTGCTGATGCTTCCCACGAACTTAGAAGTCCGATCACTTTGATTCAAACTAATGTGCAAGTTGCGCTTGCTGACTTGGATTTAGCAGAGACAAAAACGACTACTTCTTTGCAATATCGACAACAGTTAAAGGTGGTGGAACGGTTAACGCAGCGTTTGGGTAAGTTAGTCAATGACTTACTCTTCCTAGCAAGACAGGATAGTGGTATTAGCAAAGATACTTTTTCACCTTGTCCGTTGGACGCTTTGCTAATAGAAGTGGTTGAAGAACAACAATTGTTAGTCCCTGAGAAAAAAATCACCCTTTCTCTAGACTTAGTTGACCCTCCTATCTCTGAAACTAGCCCCGAATTACTGGAAAATTGGTTTACTCTTGTAGGTAATTGGGATCAATTGGTGCGGCTGTTCACAAATTTAATCGCTAACGCTTTGCATTACACTCCAGCAGGTGGACGAGTGAAAGTGGAATTGGCGCGGATAGAGGGAATAAATCGTGTTTCTGGACTACGTAACACCAGTGCCCAATTGCAAGTTAAGGTGAGTGATACCGGAGTTGGAATTCCAGCCGCAGCGCTACCACGCTTGTTTGACCGCTTTTATCGAGTAGATCCGGCACGTACTCATAGGACGGGGAATACAGCCACAGCCAGCGCTACAGGTTCAGGATTGGGATTAGCGATCGCTCAAGCTATTATCGAACATCATCACGGTCATATTCAAGTTGAAAGTACCCAAGGCATTGGCACCACGTTTACTGTCACCTTACCAATAACTCTTGAGCCTTAATTCGGTAATAAACTTTTGTTTCTTCTGATAG
Organism: Nostoc cf. edaphicum LEGE 07299; assembly: GCF_015207245.1. Lineage (GTDB taxonomy): Bacteria > Cyanobacteriota > Cyanobacteriia > Cyanobacteriales > Nostocaceae > Nostoc > Nostoc edaphicum_B. The sequence goes on along the minus strand of NZ_JADEXF010000029.1, from coordinate 1,676 downwards.
ATGTAGGCAAGTAAATAAATTTTCTATTTTATATAACAACAGTGGCAATATTTAGCCATTTATTTAATTGCTACAGTTTGATATTTCTACTCTTATTTATTTCCTTGAGTAGTTATCATAACTCATTGTTTTTTTGTTAGTTTTGGCATTTCTCACTATCACTAATGATTTAGCTTTGTCAGCCTTGGGGATGAAATAGTTGTGTCTAATATTAGACTATTTTCAATTCTTTGGTTAGATACAAAAAATAGAGATGCTTAGTAAGATTAAATTCATCCAATGATAGCTTAGAAGATAATAATTCAATATGCAGTTTATAAATTATTAAAAAAAGATAAGTCTGATATTTTTAAGGAGTCAATAATGAATATGAAATCTCAAACATTTCGCAAGTCCGCTGAGTTATTGGGGGCTATTTGTAGTGGATTATTGATTAGTATGCCAGCAATTCCTCAAGTACTAGCACAAGAATCTACTCCCAAAATTAACCCTTGTCCTAGAATTTTCTACGAAGAACCACATAATAATCGGGTTGTAGTACCACAGGGATGTCCTCCCAACGCGCTAACACAAAAACTAGCTGCTCAAGGGCTTCTGCCTACCCCTGCTACCCCATCACAAGAGCAAACAAGATTGGGCGTTGGCGGTGAAGCTCCAGATTCAGGTGTCAGACTACCACGCCCAGCCCCTGGAGATCAAACTCAACAGTCCCCATCAGGGGCGGTTCCCAATGGCCAACAACTGCTACAACCACGCCAAGCCCCCAATGCAACGATCGCACTGGCAAACGGTACAGTTAATATCAGGTTAGTGAATGATACTGCTGCTAATGTAACCTACCAAGTGATTGGCGATACGGCACCGCGATCGCTACGAGGTAAATACAATGTCACACTGCAAGGGCTAAGGGCACCAGTAACGGTGACATTTGAACGGGAAGATGGCGGACAGTTGATAGTAACTCCACAAGCTTCTTCAGAGACAGGAACTTTGGAAGTTACATTTAAGGAAGCCACCAGTGCAGCACAGGGTAGAAGTGCTATGAGAATTGAATCAAACGGTTCAGTGTTCTTGAATTAGTAGAGGCAAGGCGTGGGTTAACTTATACAAAACTGTAGGGGCAATTCATGAATTGCCCCTACTTTCAATAATGCAAAAGATTTTCAGTGTCTTAATGCTACTTTCGCTGAATTATTTTAGTTAATTGATCCCGCAATTGCACTTCTTGCTTGCTGTCTTGCAATGTCCGCGCCAGTATAATTGCCCTTTCATAAAAATTGCAGGCAGTTAGGTAGTTACCTTGTTGCTTATATAACTGGGCATAAGATTCAAAAGATTTTAATTCTTCGCGTAAATTTTGTAATTCTTTAGCGAGTGCTAAACGCTGCTCTAGTAAGTCAAAGGCGCGTTCGTAACGTCCTACAGCAGTGTGAGCCGTAACTAAACCGTCAATTGCCCGTAATTGATTAGTGCGATCGCGGTTGGTTTTAGCTGTCCGCATTGCTTCACCATAAGTAGCAATGGTATCTTGATAATTTCCAGATGCTAAATAAGCATCTCCTAAATTATTCAAGGTATTTGCTTCACCGATGGCATCGCCGGTCTGGCGGCGGAAAATTAAAGCATTTTCATACAGTTTAATCGCCTTGTTATAATCTCCCAACCTAGCACTTACC
>NZ_JADEXF010000028.1 GCF_015207245.1 Nostoc cf. edaphicum LEGE 07299 | reverse complement strand
GCCGGAACCTGGTGTGGGATGCACAGGTAGAGGCATTCTGACATCAATTGGGTTGCTAGAACAATTAGGTGCTTATGATGATGCAGTTAGACTAGATTATACATTTTATGATGGTCTGGGTGACGTGGTATGCGGTGGATTTGTCATGCCCATTCGTGAACGTAAAGCTCAAGAAGTTTACATTATTACTTCTGGGGAAATTATGGCAATGTATACCGTCAACAACATCTGCCGAAGCATTCAAAAGTATGCTCCTATAGGCGGTATACGTCTGGGAGGATTGATTTGCAACTCTCGCAAAGTCGATGAGGAAGATGATTTGATAAAAGCTCTGGCAGAGAAACTGGGGACTCAAATGATCTACTCCATACCCAGAGACAACATGGTGCAACGGGCAGAGTTCCACCGCAAGACGGTGATTGAGTATGCTCCTGAGTGTGAACAGGCGCAGCACTATCGCAACCTGGCAATGGCAATTGACCAGAATACAGATTTTGTGACTCCGAAATCTATGTCTAACGATCAGCTAGAGGAACTGCTGGTAAAGTTTGGGTTGTTTGACTAGGACGATGCAGTAGGGGTTATCCCTCATACAAAGTGTCTGGAGCAATTGGCAATCTCTTACTCGAAAAAGCAGAAAAAACTGCGTAAACTTCTTACCACCATTTGAGAAATCGGCGTTCTGAACCACGCCAAAATCCGTCTACCTCATTGAAGGAGGAGAACTCATTATGTTGACCGAAGAGGTTTTAGTCGAAAAATTTATCACCGTAGTCAAGGGACGCTGTGCTAAAGTCGGCGAGTTGCTCCAGTACTGTCACGTCGAACTCGTAAACTCTTACTGGGGCTGCCCTCCAAAACTTATACAACATTTTGTTGTTTATTATCCTAATATGCTGTTTGCCTCAATTAATGCCAACAAAGATGTTTTCAGAGACGTTGCCCAAGATTTGGGGATATGTCAGGCTGTTTGCATAAATGCCACACGCATTATCCGCGACCCTGCCTCAAGGTTGAAGGAAAAGAACCCGATCTTATGGTTGGAACTCCAGTGGGTGGCAGTACCAATTAAAAAAGGCAATTGGCATTTAGATCGGGATTTACCGCACTCAGACTAAGTTTTCTGTTGGTGACGTAGGCATCGCCTTGGTTAACAGATGATGAAAAGGCGATGCATCGCTAAAATAGTATCCAAAAATGCAAGTATTTTAGCAAGGTGTATGTTATGCTTGCAGCAAATAAGCAAAATTGTCAAAACATCAACATGTCTGACAACAAAAACGGCAAACACTAGAAAACCTTTCTATTGACCCAACAAATTTAAGTTTGTGCGCTGCGGCTTTTTCTAACGGAGAGATACAGCCTCATGAAACTGGATGTGAATCTTTGCAATAACCTGAAGTCAATTAGAACTCGCTTGGGCATGAGTCAACAAGAATTAGCTAATATAGCTGGCGTAACTCGTCAGAGTATTGGTGGTGTGGAATTGGGACAATATGCTCCTTCTGTTGCTATGTCACTACGTTTAGCTAAGGCGCTTGGTTGCCAAGTCGAGGACTTATTCTGGTTTGAGGAAGATTTACCAGAAGTTGAGGCAATTCTTGCGGGATCAGCCCCTAAGCAACAGCAATCACGAGTTAGTCTAGCGCGGGTTGGGGATCAATGGATAGCTTATCCCCTTGTGGGGAATGATGCTTTTCGGATCGAAATGATTCCAGCTGATGGTGAGACAGTTGCGGTGAGTCACCCCGTTGTAGAGACTGGGGAATCCGTAGGGGTGAAAGAGTTCCCCTGCATCAGTAAATTGCCATTAGCGCCAGCACTTCGGCTACGCTCAGTGACCGAGGTAGCTAGTAACGAGCCTCACTCAGAGGGCAAAGCACAGAGCCAGATCGGTACAAATAAAGTCCAGGTTAGGCTTCTGGATGATATAGATAAACTGCACAATACAGTTGTGATTGCTGGTTGTACACCTGTGCTTTCTCTCTTGGCAAGAGCAACTGAACGTTGGCATCCAAAACTACGAATCCATTATCATTTCGCCCATAGCGGGGCTGCATTGCGTAGTTTGTGCCGAGGTGAAGTTCACATTGCAGGGATGCACTTATACGATGCTGACACTGGGGAACATAACATCCCCTTTGTGCGGTCAGCCCTAACAGGTAAGAGTGCCGTTTTGATTACCCTTGGAGTTTGGGAAGAAGGTTTGTTAGTCCCACCAGGAAACCCAATGGGAGTTAAAACAGTTTCCGACTTGGTAGAATTTGGAGCAACTATTGTCACCCATGAAGTGGGTTCTGGCAGTCGGATGCTTTTAGAACGGAAACTCCAAGAAGAAGGAGTGCCATTGCACAAAGTTAAAGGATCTGACCATATCGTTCATAGCCATCAAGATGTTGCCTTATCTGTAGTCTCAGGAATCGCTGATGCAGGTATCAGTACGGCATCTATAGCTACTGCCTTTGGATTGGGATTTATCCCCCTTCATCAGGCGCGATATGATTTGGTGATTATTAAAGAATACTTGGAAGAAGAACCAGTAAAGCAGTTTCTCAGTATCTTGGGACATCAGCTAGTGCGATCGCAATTAGAGATTCTCGGCGGCTATGACACTAGCAATATAGGCGAAGTTGTAGCAAATATCTAAATATCTAGTAATGACGCTTTCTACGAGACGCTAAAAGCGTAGCTTGCAACTCTTACAGAGTACGCGGACTCGCTTTGCGCGTCGCTAACGTAATTCGTAATTATTACCGCACGACTAAGGAATATGTCTTTTCGTTTCCACAACTCAAGTTAGCTGCTCTGTCTTTCAATTACTAATTAACGCGATGTGCAACTTCTCCTTAGAATCTCACTTCCATTCCTCTCCCCCACTCCTGAGAGGCTTTGATTTTTACTCCCCAACACTAGTAGGGAAGAGGTTGGGGTTACGTCTCAAAGAAAGTTGCACACTGCGTCAATTCCTCAAGCAAATCAAAATCACCCAACAAGTTAGCTGCAAAATGAATCATCACTTCGCTATGAACAAACATCCAGTTCAGATTAACGATACAACCTTGCGAGATGGCGAACAAGCGGCAGGTGTAGCCTTTAACGTTGAAGAAAAAATTGCGATCGCTACTTTTCTTGATGCCATTGGTGTTCCAGAATTGGAAATTGGTGTGCCGGCAATGGGGCAAGAAGAAGCAGAGTCGATCCGAGCGATCGCTAATCTGGGATTAAATGCCCAATTACTTGGCTGGAACCGTGCTAAATTGTCCGATATCCAGGCATCTATAGATTGTGGTTTAGAACGGGTGCATATTTCCGTTCCTGTATCGGAAATTCAGATTACCGCCAAGTTTGGGGGTAAGCAGCAGGTAATGCTGGATCTTCTGCGGGATGCGATTAATTTCGCTTGCGATCGCGGTTTAGCTGTATCTGTTGGCGGTGAAGATTCTTCCAGAGCCGATCCATCTTTTTTGTTGGATGTGGCGTATTATGCTCAAGAGTTGGGAGCTTTCCGGTTTCGCTTTTGTGACACTGTAGGAATTCTCGACCCTCTGAACACTTACAGCAAAGTTCGCTCCCTTGTGCATCATCTATTCATTCCCATAGAAATGCACACACATAATGATTTTGGACTGGCAATGGCGAACTCGCTAGCTGGTATTGAAGCAGGGGCGCGATCGGTCAACACTACAGTAAATGGGATTGGCGAACGCGCAGGTAATGCAGCGCTGGAAGAAATGGTGATGGCACTGAAACACCTCTACGGCATTCCAACGGGTATTAATACAAAACGGCTATTGGAACTGTCACGGTTAGTTGCGAAAGCTGCTAATTGGCCGGTTCCTCCCTGGAAAGCGATCGTGGGTGAAAATACTTTTGCACACGAGTCGGGGATTCATGCTCATGGTGTGTTGCAAAATCCCGGTACTTACGAACCGTTTGCGCCGGAAGATGTTGGTTGGGAACGCCGCTTGGTAGTAGGCAAACATTCTGGTCGGCATCTGATATTCAGTGTGCTGCAAGAACACGGAATAACGCTCAGTCAACTCGAAATTCAATCAGTGCTGGATGCTGTAAAGCATCAGTCAGTAAAAGTTAAGCGCAGTCTCACAGTTGAAGAACTTCTGAGTTTTGTTCCCCAAGGGTGAACTTAGAGGGGAATCGGGAGTAGGGAAGGTTAAGAAAGCATCACAATTCCGTCTCTGGTTAGCGTAGGCGCAGCCCGCCGCAGGCATCGCAGTTATTGTACCAACTGCTAGAATACTACCAATAATGTTGGTAATAACTATGCCGAGAAAAGAGCAAGGATGGATCACTTTTCAATTGTCTCTAGAAGAACGGCAACTTCTAGAGCAGTACTGCAAGCAGTTCCAACGCACTAAGACTGATGTTTTGCGCTCCCTGTTGCGTAGTCTCCAAGGACAATCACTCAAACAGCAAGGAAAGCAGTTTGATTCTGAAGAGGTTGATATTGACCTACTTTGAGCAGTGCTGAAGAATCGCTATCGGTAAAGTGAGTTGTCTTGCACCTAAACAAATTTGCAATGGGGTTGGTAATCCCTCTGAAATTGTAAAAAAGCGTTCAAGTTCAAAAGTTGACTATGACAAATCCTACAAAATTATTGCGATCGCGTGAAATTCCTTTCAATTACGAAATTGATTGGAACGACTTTTAAGTGTTGCGGCGATGAAACTTCTGCGGCTTGAGCAAAGCTTCTTATGCAGAGGTAAATCGGTTCTTGATCCTCCAATACCACTTGATGTCCAGGGTAATCATGATTGGTTAATTATACTAAAGCGTTTTTTCTACCATGCTTAATTTTGATTCCATTCGTACCACAGCAATGCAAAAAGTCCCATACAATTGGGCTTTGATCAAAAACCTGCTTTCACCAGAAGCAAGCTTAGAACTAGCTGCCAGTTTTCCCCACGAAGAGTTTCGCTTCTCAGAAGGCGAGGGATACGGATACCTGTGGACAAAAATGTTTGTCAGTAGCGAGGATATTTCCTTGATGCTCAGATATAGCGATAGTCGCTGGCAGCAGCGCATTGCAGAAGGGAGATTTACTTCTAACTTGCTTCCCCTTAGTAATATCTGGCGACAGCTGATAGAAGAACTGTGGACAGATTCTTACCGCGCAGCAATAGCCGAAATGTCTGGGTTGGAGTTAAAGGACTGTGCAATGGGTATTGGGTTTCGTCGGTATAATTTTGGACACTTACATCGCCCTCATACAGACGAGCCGAACAAAGTTTTAACTCATCTGCTATTTTTCAATCAACAATGGTCTGTAGACTGGGGAGGCTGTTTGCGAATTCTCAAAGACTCCCAGCCGGAATCTGCCTTCCAAGATATTCTACCCGTCAGCGATTCCTCAGTTGCGATCGCACGTTCTGACAATTCTTGGCATACGGTTACTCCGCTTACTTGCCCTGCATCTGAGTCTCGGCTAGCTTTACGAGTTGCTTTTTTTCGGAACAATCTAACTTCAGATTTTAGAGAAACCCAGCTAGCCGCGTAGCAATTAAGTATTTTCTCTCTACTTCTGTCAGAAAATCAGCCTCCTGACTTTCTAGTTCTTCCTTTTCGTTGTTGGTAATCCCTGTGAAATCGTCAAAAAGTGTTCACTCCTCAAAAGCTGACTATGACCAATCCTACAGAACTACTGCGATCGCGCTACGGTGAAGTTCCCTTCAATTACGAAATTGACTGGAACGAATCTCTAGAAACACTACTAGCTCACCGTTCAGTTCGGTCTTATCTATCCGATCCTTTACCACCAGGAACTCTGGAATGGCTAGTTGCTGCTGCTCAATCTGCTCCTAGTTCAGCTAATATGCAAACCTGGAGTGTGGTAGCAGTTGAAGATCCAGAACGCAAAGCAGAATTATGCAGGCTGGCTAATAACCAAGTATGGATTAACCAAGCTCCCGTATTCTTCGTTTGGTTAGCAGATTTAGGTCGTCTGGCTCATATTGCTGACAGTCGCGGACTAACTCCCGTAGCTCTGGATTACGTAGAACTGTTGGTTAAAGCCATAGTCGATGCTTCAGTCGCAGCGCAAAATGCGATTGTAGCTGCTGAATCTGTTGGTTTAGGAACGGTATATATCGGCGCAATCCGCAAAAGTACTCAAGAGGTAGCCACATTGTTGAATTTGCCGCCTTTTGTGTTCCCAGTGTTTGGGTTGTGTGTGGGTTATCCCAATCCTGAAGCACAACCTGTTGTTAAGCCGCGCCTACCTCAGCCAGCTGTATTCCACCGGGAAACCTATAAATTGGCAGAGCAAGATGATGCGATCGCTCACTACAACGATATCATGAAAGAATTCTACACTGAACAAAAGATGAATGTCGCTGGTGATTGGTCACAACACTCAGCCGAGCGGATTGCCACTTTAGACTATTTAAAAGGGTGCAAATACGTGCGTGAGACTCTGAATAACTTCGGCTTCAAATTGCTATAAAAGGAATCAACAGCCCAAAGACACATAGAACTCTAAGCATTCACCATACCCTTAATCTTAAGTAAGCTAGCAAGAGCGGCGACTAAAGGAGAACTTCTGATATCTGCACCAAAGCTTTTGATGCTTAAAGACTTAAAACCCTACACTCAGTCTCAAAAGATGATTACGGTGCGTAAGTCTCAGGAATAGATATAGAACTTACGCACCGTAACAAAATTATGTCATTGCGAGTGCAGCGATCACCTCCGGTGGGCGGTTACGCCATCGCATCTACCGATAAGCAAGCTACACAGAGCGTCTCCAAGAGTTGCAATCTCAAACCCTAGTTTTACGTTTTCAGTGCGTAAGTCCTAAAATAGACTCGCTAACTTGTCAGATATAGCAATTCTCCTGCTTGAAACCTTTCTACGAATTTGGGGAATCTGAAGGCATTTAAGCAGTCAACAGGCGAACAATTTAATGGGTATTCCAGCAAGTTTTATGTTTCAAAAAAGGGCTGACCTGTAAGAATCGCTCTTTGACTGAGAATTGCTGACTAAAAATGTAGAATTAACCCGCGAAACCAAAGGAGCTTCAAACAATGAATAATCTATCTACCAAAGACCTCAACAGACTACGCTCTCAAGCCAAAATAATTATGAATCGAGTGGAGATTTTCATAGAAACTTACTTATTAGAAGCTCCACCTGATGAAAATCTGATCAACGAAACCTTACAAGAGATCATCAAGGCTACAAATAGCTTAACAACCGCAGCATCTAAAATGAAAACTGCCGAAACCGCACATAAACTCAACGGTTAAAAATCGTTTAATACGGTTGAGTTGAACCCCATAGCTAAATAATGGGGGTTGAATGCAGTCCGTTAGCGGTAGCGGGGCGTTTAGCCCGTGCTGAGTAATCGATGCTAGATACTCAGCACTATTTCAATTATATAAATAAATGAATCTAGTCTGTTAGGAAATACGATGCTCAAAGGGTTAACTTTAAACTTAAATGACTGGCTACAAAGAAATACAATTGTACGTAACCTGGAGTTTTTTCAAGACTTTATTATCATTTCTCTCTGTCTTGGTTTATTCTGTGTGATGCTCATTCGACTGGGAGATATGTTCTTCTCCTTTTTGAGTCCATTAGATTTACGGCAAGTAACATCTGATATTCTGTTCATTTTGATTTTAGTAGAGTTATTCCGCCTGTTAATTGATCATATACAACAACAACGGACATCCGTGGCAGCAGCAGTAGAGATTACTATGGTTTCTGCTTTAAGAGAGGTGATTCTACGCGGTGTTCTTGAAATTCCCCGCGATCAAATTTTTGGAATTGCAGTATTTTTAGTAGTATTAGCGGGAATTCTTGTGGCTTTACCTTGAGTATCTAACTTTTTTGAACAGGTCAGAACTCCTCACACTGAAATAAAAGAAAAAACGCAATTATTGGCTGATAATCCTCAAGTTCATGATTAATTGTAACCACACATACTGTTTGAAAATTAGTTAGCGATCGCAAGTAATTTTAACAAATGTATGATATTCTTTATATATGGAGAATCAAAAGTACAAAATTCTTCAAAAAAATAAAGTACACTCCAAGACCAGCAATTCTCATTATGAGCTTAGGGCATAATAATATCCGAAGCCTATTTAGTCATTGAAGAGGACAAGGGGCAGGGAGCAGGCAGGGCTGTTTCATTCCCTAAAACAGGTAAAATTGCAAGTGTTGAGGGGATAAGAATCATGGGTGCTTGTCTGATTGAACATCTGCGGCAAGTAGAAGACTTCAGAACAAGTGATGGTCGAAGACATCCACTATGGTTGGTGTTGCTGTTTGTAATAATGGGTACTATGAGTGGATATGTTGGATACCGCGCGTGGGGGGATTTCGTCAAACAGCATCGTCGAGTATTGATCAAAATATTTGAAATACAAAAACACGGTGTTCCCTCATACTCAACTATCAGACGCATAGCGATGGGAGTCGATTTTGATAAACTAGTGACCAAATTTAATCACTGGGCGCAAAACTACGTTTAATTTGCCTATAAGAATTAAGCTACTCTGTGAAAGAATTCTCCTCATCAGAATTGCTGTTGTTATTTAGAAGGATTTTAAGTGCAATCTAAGTTGTTGTAGAAATCAAAAGATTGCGAAGTATTGCTTTGTAAGCACTAAGCACTAACTAACATATCAGTAGAATACCATGCTTGAGAATCTTCTGAATAACCATAATTTACCGTATCCTGATACGATACATCCCATCATTGTCCATTTTGTGATTGCGATGGTGTTGTTTGCCTTCGTGTGTGATGTCATTGGATACTTTACTAGCAACTACCGTCTTTTCGAGGTGAGTTGGTGGAATATGTTTTTCGCTACAATCTCCATCTTCATCGCCGTTATTTTTGGTCAATTTGAAGCAGGTTTAGCACAACCTTATAATGCAGCTCAACCAGTACTTAATTTACATACGCTCCTTGGCTGGTCACTTGCAGGAATTCTGGCAGCTATTACAGCTTGGCGTTACGTGATTCATTGCCGCACTCCAGAAAAAATATCAGTTTATTATCTAGCAGCAAGTCTACTTTTGACTGTTTTGGTAGGCATACAAGTGTATTTCGGAGATGAATTGGTTTGGGTATATGGATTGCACACTGTACCAGTTGTTGAAGCCATAAAGGAGGGCTTACTGTAATGAACCCTGAAGTTATTGAGCAATTAAAGACTCAGATGGGAGCAAATGGGTTGCCCTACACTATACCCATTCACCCAAATTTAGTTCATCTCACTATAGGTTTGTTCATCCTTGGCATTACCTTTGATTTGATTGGTGCATTCTTCCCTCTACAACAACCAATCTTCAAGTTTTTAGCAGTTCCTGCCACTCGTTCTAGCTTCTTTGATGCTGGCTGGTACAATATGCTAGGTTCAGCACTCATCACAATTTTTACGGTAGCAGCAGGTTTTTACGAAATCATGTTGGCAGAACCCCTGACTGGGGTAAAGAGTGCCTGGGGATTAGAAGCTATGGAAACAATGCTTTGGCATGGAGTAGGTGGTGTTTTTCTACTAGCGCTAATTCTTGGGATGGCTATTTGGAGAGGATTTCAGCGCTATATTTGGCATCAGGATGACAGTCAACAGGTGCAGTGGACTTATTTAGTTTCTGGGCTGTTCATCATGTTCATCATGTTCATCCACGGTACGCTAGGAGCGCACTTAGCTGCTGAGTTTGGGGTTCACAATACTGCTGATATATTGTTGCGCTTGGGTAAAGACCCCAATTTACTCCTGAAGTAACTCATGTTTGTCCTTTGTCATTTGTCCCTTGTAAATAACTAATGACTAATGACTAATGACCAATGACCAATGACTTTTATCGCTATGAAAATCCGAAATATTTTGATCTTGAGTGCGTTAGCGATCGCCTTAACTGCTGTTAGTCTTTTGATAGGGCAGTGGACGTATTCCTGGATGCCTCCTCAAGCCGCAGCAGAATCGCAGCTTGTCGATAAGTTGTTTAGTTTCTTAATCACACTGGGAGCATTTATCTTCCTTGGAGTCACAGGAACACTTATCTACTCAGCGATTTTCCATCGAGCAGAACAATATGATACCAGCGATGGCCCCCCAATTGAAGGAAATATCACACTAGAAATTGTCTGGACTGCAATTCCTGTATTGCTAGTGTTTTGGATTGCCACTTACAGCTACCAAATCTACGAGCAAATGGGGATTCAAGGCCCAATGGAAGCTATGCATCTGCATATTCCAATAGGGATGAAATCGGCATCTGCTGCACCAATTAACGGAGATGCGGGGATAGTTTCCGCCTCCCCAACTTCCTCAACTGCATCAACTGATGCTACATCAAATGTAATCCCATTTGAAGACATTGAAGTTAATGCCAAACAGTGGGCTTGGGTTTTCCGCTATCCAAAAACAGGAATTACCAGCACCGAACTACATTTACCCGTCAATCATCGCATCCGTTTAGCTATGCAATCTGAGGATGTTCTCCACGGCTTTTATATTCCGGCTTTCCGAGTCAAGCAAGACATTATTCCCAACCGCAACATTGACTTTGAATTCACCCCTATCCGCATTGGCAAATATGAATTGACCGATTCCGAATTTAGCGGTACTTACTTTGCAACCATGCGGGCAAATGTTGTTGTCGAGTCCCCTGAAGATTACAAGAAGTGGCTTGCAGAAGCGGCAAATCGTAAACCATGTACTGCAAATAATCAAGCAGCTTCCGAATATGCCCAAGAATCAAAAGAATTAATCAAAGGCTGGGTTACGGTAGCACCCGCACAAGCCCCTGTAGTTAATTACAGCAATTAGTCATTGGTCATTAGTCATTAGTTATTGGTTTTGGACAAGTGACAAATGACAAGTGACAAATGACAAATGACAAAGGACAAGTGACAAAGGACAAGTGACAAATGACAAATATTTCCGTTGAAGACATTACAGGTGACGCACCTCAACAGGAACCTAGAACAGACTGGAGGCAATACTTTAGCTTCAGCACAGACCACAAA
>NZ_JADEXF010000027.1 GCF_015207245.1 Nostoc cf. edaphicum LEGE 07299 | reverse complement strand
GTGAAGAATTTGCTTTAGAATTAGATAAGTAATAATCTGCTAAAGAGCCGCAGAGAAACTCTTCACGAAAGCGGTTTATTTTGGCACGTGACTGGATTTTGTGGTAACGACGTTTCTGATACCATAAACCAGAAAGGAGTAAGCCTGCAATGGCTCCGATGCCAACTCCTGCCATAGCAACCTTGCCATCTTCTAAAGCTTGATTTTGTTGCTCAGATTCAACAGTTGGATTTGAAGATGCACTTTCAGCAATAGCATAGTCACTCGCTGAATTTAGCTGCACGCTAGTAGCGATCGCCGCAGCCGACAGTATAAGTCTAAATATTAACTTTGATTTCCACATAATTTTACTGGTTAAAAATATGTTGTCTATTTCTGGAGACTAACCGCCTCCCCAAGGAGTGATAGTTAAGAATCAAACTAACTAGATATCTCTTTTACCAAAGAAGTTCCACTCTACTCATATAAAAAATAAACTTTCTCAACAGTAGTTTCCACAATATTTTCTTATTTTTTAACATTATTTGTTCGTCTAGGGATTTTGACAAAGCCATATATTAATACCATTTCTCAAAGTATATGTATTAGGTATTTCTTAAAATGGTGATGATTTATAGCGATCGCATTATCAAACAGCATTGAGTTCAGTAAACAATAGTCGAGGATGTGCGATCGCTGCTATGCTCTCCCTTGATATCGCATATTGCTGGGCATAAAGTCTATAAATGACATTAAATTGCAGTGTACAGCAGAATTTTGTATAAATAGCACCAGTACCTTACCAGTAGTGTAGTGTTAGCGAGCATCATAGCCCATTGTAGACATCGCCTCTTGGATTTGGAAGGTATGAGCCAATAAAATCTAAACTTTCAGAGACTTGCACCAAGTTTCTAACTACCTTGCTCTTTAATTTCTCTGTGCGTAGTTCTATTTATAGAATAGGTGCTTCCCCGAAAGCTCAACTTATGAGTTGCTTGTGGTGTAATGATTCCAGTCGATTGGGTATTAGGATCGGCACCAACAACATAAGTACATCCCCGAAAGCTCAACTTATGGGTTACTGATGCTGTGGTTTCTCCGTCTAATTTGGGGTTGAGGTCATGACGATAGGAAGCTCCACGGTAGATTAAGTGATAATCTGGTTCCGATTTGAGAATTGGCTGTTGTGTATATTGTGTTTCTCTGTTGACTACTTTGCTTGTATAATACTCGTAGGTTGTACTGATAAGAATAAGAGTTAACAGTAGAAGTAAAATCTGCCAAGGAGCCAACATTAAACCCAAAATCAGACTGATAGCTGCAAATACAGTCACTAAATGTGAGATTTCATTATTTCTATTTTTGAATAAAAAATAGCCAGTGATGAAACAAACACACGGAAAAATGAAAAAGTACAAAGCCATATTTCCTACATTCGCAACTAAAAGCAAAGGGTTTATAAAGCAGATTGAACTTATTTTAAAAGGTTGTTGTTTATTTTACCTCCAATCAGCTTGAGAAGTTACCGTGCTACTGGAGTAAAAGTTTTACGTTGAGGTATCTGTACTAGCTGCGATCGCAAAGAAAAATTAACACTCAAGGCTATCTTAAACCTTTGGAGCGGAGTTCAAGGGTTATGTAGAGTGAGCGTTTTTGTCTTTATTCATTCAGAGAGGTTACAGGCATCCTACAGAGTGGATGCTCAGTGTAAAGCCTTTGCTGAAGTATATGAAGATATTAACTCATAGCGATGTCATGTAGCGATCGCATTCCTTAACGCAGAAATTTACTGATAAATAAAAATTAAAAGCTAACAAATATCACAATACAAAATTATTACTTCGGGGATCTAATAGGCAGAATAACCCACTACAGTTCTAACCGATGTGTCTCCGGCAACGAAGTAAAAAAAGCATCATAAAAGCCTCGCAATCTCGCGTATTAAAAAAAAGCAGATGCATGTTACTGTTTTAATCTCATTGTCTTCCCTTCGCGCCTTTCCCTATGCATCTGCACTATTTACACCCCCAACACCTTGAAGAATTAGTCAAGAGTAGTGGTATAGACTTACACTTAGTGCATCTCAATTTTAGGTCACTCCAAGGTGTAACAGCTTATGAGTACCTGTTGATTTCTGAGCTACTCCCCCGCACCAATACCGGAATGGTGAAAAGTAGTTGGTTGCAGCGTTACGCTCATATCACAGAAGGTGGTTGGTGGTGTTCGGGACTAGACCCTCTAAATAATTGGCAAATGATGGAATGGGGATGCTTTAAGCCAAACCAACCCCGACAAAACCACAACGGCAAGTCCATCAAGTACGAGCATCCCCCTAGCACGCCAACGCGAGTATTTTGTTTGCGGGTAACGTTGCAAGTGTGGCAGCAAGTCGCTGGGCGTTACAATCTGGTCATGCCTGAAAATATCACCATTACTCCTGATGGCGAGGCTGGAGGCTTTTGGCAATGGGTGATGCAACAGAACATTCCCCTCATCATCTGCGAGGGTGTAAAGAAAGCAGCCACGTTGTTGACGCAAGGATATGTAGCCATTGCCATTCCCGGAATTACCAGTGGTTATCGGGTTGTGAAAGATGAATTTGGTAAAGTTACCCGTCGTCAGCTAATTCCTGATTTAGCCGCGTTTGCGATTACAAAGCGCAGCTTTTACATTTGCTTTGATTTTGAAACTCAACCCAAAACAATTGCTGCTGTAAATAATGCTATTTCTCAACTTGGTTGTTTATTCCAGCAAAAAAATTGCCCTGTAAAAGTCATCGAACTTCCAGGAATAGAAAAAGGAGTTGATGAGTTTATTGTTGCTAAGGGTGCAAATAGTTTTGAGAAAGTTTGTCGCCAAAGTGTTGATTTAGAAATCTATCTTGCTCAAACCAAACCCCACACCGAGTTAAGTATTCCTGCTGCACTTACCTTCAACCGTCCTTATATAGGTGAAATACCTTTCCCCACCTCTGGATTAGTAGGAGTCAAATCAGCGAAAGGAACGGGCAAAACTACGGCATTGCAAGGCGTTGTTCAACAAGCAAAAAGTCGAAATCAACCCGTTTTGTTAATTACTCACAGAATCTTACTTGGACGATTCTTGTGTGAAAAAATTGGTATTCAATGGGGAAAACATAAAGAAGAAGCAGAGAAAAATATTAATAAAACACTTACCCCCGCTCCTCCCATCCTGCGCTCTCTATTCCCTCAGCAATCTCTCGGTTTGTGCGTTGATTCAATTTGGAAACTTAACCCAGAACATTGGCGGGGAGCAATAGTAATTTTAGATGAAGTGGAGCAGTCTTTATGGCATCTTTTAAATAGTAATACTTGTAAGCATAAACGTGTAAAAATATTAAAGTTATTCCAGCAACTCATTGCAACAGTTTTAACAAGTGGAGGGTTAGTAATTGCTCAAGATGCTGATTTATCAGATGTTTCACTTGAATATTTGCAGGGATTGGCAGGAATTAAATTAACGCCTTGGGTAGTTCTTAACCAGTGGAAGCCTCAACAAGGTTGGGACGTAACTTTTTATGATTCACCGAATCCAACACCGCTAATTCACCAATTGGAATTGGATTTACTTGCTGGACGGAAATGTTATGTTACTACCGATAGTCGGGCTGGGCGTTATAGTTGTGAAACAATTGAACGTTATTTGAAAGAACGACTACAAAAATTACGGCGACAATTTCCTAAAACGCTTGTGGTTAGTAGTCACACAACAAATACACCTGGTCACGCAGCAGTTGATTTTATCGCAGCGATTAATCAAAAAATATCGGAATATGACGGCGTTTTTGTTACTCCTAGCCTTGGTACTGGAATTAGTATTGATGTCCAACATTTTGATCGAGTTTATGGCATTTTTCAAGGGGTAATTCCTGACTCGGAAGCAAGACAAGCTTTAGCAAGAGTTAGGGATGATGTGCCGCGTGTTGTCTGGTGTGCTAAACGAGGTATTGGTTTAATTGGTAGTGGTAGTACAAATTATCGCTTGTTATCTGATTGGTATCAAGAAAATCAAAAAGAAAACTTAGCTTTGCTGAGTCCCCTACATAAAATAGATGTAGATTTACCCTTAGTTTATGACCCGATTCATTTGCGAACTTGGGCGAAGTTATCTGCAAGGGTAAATGCTTCTATTCGCCTTTACCGACAATCGATGCAAGATGGTTTGATTACTGATGGGCATCAAATTCAGGTGCGGAGTAATGCAGTTCACAATAATATTATTCGAGATTTACGTCTGGCCTTTTTGGCAACCGATGCCGATGATTTATCTACCCGCAAAAGGTTGATTTTAGAAATTGTTAAAGTTCAAAAAGATTGGACACAAAGTCGTCAAAAGGCTAAAGAAATTAAACGCAAAATTAAAGATATTAAGCAGCAAAATCAACTATCTTTAGCATCTGCTGTTGCTAATGCTAAAGATATCGATTATGTGGAATATGAGCAGATGTTAGTTAAGCATTCTCTAACGGATGGAGAACGCAACCAACTTAATAAATATGTTCTTAGACAAAGATATGGTATAGAAATTACTCCTTGGCTGAAATTGCAAGATGAACAAGGATATTATCGTCAACTGTTAATTCACTATTATTTAACTCACGAAAGCGAGTATTTTCACGTTAGAGACGAGCAAGAATGGCATCAGCAACTATCTTGGGGTGAAGGGAAAGTTTTTCTCCCAGATTTAAAAACTTATACGCTCAAGGTTGAAGCTATGAGAGCATTAGGAATGCTTCAGTTTCTTGAAGAAAAACGCGAATTGCATGAGAATGATACAGATTTGATATTGCTAAAAAATATTGCTTTTCAGCATAGTAAGCATATTAAAAGAGCGCTTGGGATTAATTTAGCCGGCGAGAAAGAGCAAGTTTCAGCAATAAAAATACTCAGTCGACTGTTGAATTTGTTGGGTTTGAAGTTGAAACGAGTAAATGAGGTTTATCAAATTGACTTAGAAACGCTATATGATGGCAGGGAGAAAATATTTGCTGTTTGGCATCAACGAGATGAGTTGATGTTGGCTCATGTTAAGAGTGTTGGTTATGAGTTGCCTGATTATTCTTCAGACTGCAAGTTTGAAATTATGCAAACGAAGCCTGAAAAGGTAGACGATAGATTATCTACGTCTACTCTGTCTTTATCGGGAGCATCCACTTTTGGAAGAAACATCGGGCGATTGGAAATCGCGGCTATACAGACTAAACCCGCCTGCGCGGGTTTTATAGAGTCCGCGCAGGCGGACGAGAGTTTGTGAGCCAGTGAGTTTTAGTTTGAGGGCGATCTGCCAAAACGGGATGCTTCCCTGGCTTTTGAAGCTGGAAACTCAGCTTTTTCTGACAGATATGCTACGCAAGTTTTGAGAGTATGAGTACAATCCTTTACTCACTATACAAGTTTCCTCCTCTGTGCCCGATCAAAAATATTGAGGGTGGAGATTTATTCGTGTTTTTGCAAAATTGGGATGTTCTCTTACTATCTATCTGAACTCCTGCTATAAGTTTCCTTTGGCTGCCTATTTCTGAAATATCCCCCATTCATTGACAGATTAGTTTCCAAAATGATATGGTAGTCAATGCTATCAAAGACCAACTTATCATTTAAATTGTGCCAACTACTAAAATTTTCTTTAGATTGGATGTTTTAGTAGTTGTCTGACTTATTTGAATTTTGAGAAAAAGCTATCCAAAAATAGACGCTAGTTAGATATGCTACTGCTAAGATGCAGATAGTGCTGATAAAGTTAAGATCAGTCATGACATTTAATTAAACGTAATAGTGAGCAAGAAGCTTACAAATTAGAATTTGTAAACTTTTGATACTACATCCAAATATCTGGATGCAAAAAGGTTTTAGCCCAAAGGCTTGGACTAGGTAAATTTAATCGGGTCGCTGAATCGATGAAACTTCGTATTTAGGGGATAGCCTAAATATGACTAACCACGAAAGCTATCTATCCAAAAATTGACCATACAAACACGTGCAGTTTGTGGTCTTCATCCCCTGAATTCTATTCAGGTGGATGGTTGAAAAGGTAATAAGATATACTTACCCTGTTCTTGAGTAGGCTTTTACTAAAGCTCTTTTTATGTTGCTAACCTTAAACTGCCGTATATACCAGCAGCAATGACCAGATAGCTAGCGTTGGTTAGCTGATTAGCTTAGTTTTTGCACGCTATTGCTACATTTACCTATTAGTTTTCATTCTACACTAGAAGGCATCAAAAAACTAGGCAGAAAATGCGTTCTCCAAAGTAGTAAACAAGAAGGTCTTGCAGAACAGAGTTAAATTGTCTAGACTAGAAGATTAACAAAACAACTGGAACAATACTGGTAGTGATTAAATCTTCAACTCCTGATATTGGTAGGATTTTTGTCTCCAATTTGCAAGCTAATTCTTCAATACTCATATCATCTAAAAATACCAGTTCACCATGTTTGAGCATTACATTCGGTAGTAGAATTCCTTCTCCCAAATCTTGCCCTTGTAAGTTCAACAACAAATCATGTCCAGTGAGTAACCCCGTGACCGTGATATCTTGTCCCCAATAATCACTACACAAAGCACGCATATTTACTTCTAAACCTTCAACAGAATTTAAGCGTTTTAAAATAGGTTTAAATGCTTTTTCTACGGCGTTGCCCACTACCCAGGTCAATTTTCTTTGAGGATATACTTTTGGTGGAAGTAATTCTGCTGCAATGGTGGCAAATTGCTTGATAAATAGTTGAATTGAGCCAACTCCGTTATCAATTTGGGGATACTCTTCATATTCAGATTCGCTTGGCAATTCCTCACCTGCAATTAAAAACCACTCATCAGCTAACCAAGCAACACTGGAGGCAAATTTTTGGCGAAATTGCCGTGAGAGTATTTGGACTTGAGAAATCACTTCTTTGGCTTTTTCTTTAGTTACAGGTGTGAGTTCGTCTTCTTGGGGACGAAATCGTGTCAATCCGACTGGCACAACTGCCACCGATGCCACCGTAGGCACTTCACCAGTATGAAAGGATGCTAAGTCTTTTAGGGTTTGCTCCAGGTGTTCGCCATCATTTATACCAGGACAAACAACCACTTGAGCATGAATTTGTAGCCGTCTTTTTTGAAACCACTTGAGTTGTTGCAAGATTTGTCCCGCACGGGGATTTTTCAGCAGTCTAATTCTAACTTCCGGCTCCGTGGCATGAACAGAAACATACAACGGAGACAAGCGCATTTGTTCAATTCGCTGCCATTCTTTTTCTGGCAAGTTGGTCAGGGTAAGATAAGAGCCGTACAAAAAGCTTAGGCGGTAATCGTCGTCTTTAAAGTACAAGCTGGTGCGCTTACCTGGTGGTTGTTGGTCGATAAAGCAAAATGGACAACGGTTATTGCACTGAATTAAGCCATCAAATAGGGCAGTTTCAAATTCTAGTCCCAAGTCTTGGTCGTAATCTTTTTCGATTTCTAGACTATGAGTTTTACCAGTAGCGTCTAAAACTTCTAATTCTAAAACTTCATCAGCACACAAAAACTGATAATCAATTAAGTCGCGGGGACGTGTACCATTGATTGCAACGATCGCATCCCCACTTTCAAAACCAATCTCTGCGGCTATTGAGTCTGGAAGAACCTTGGTAATTCGGGCAGGATGAATGGTAGTCATGGTGCATAGGGCATAGGGCATAGGGCATAGGGCATAGGGCATTATAGCGTTTCTCAGTTGAATCTAATACAGACCTAAACCCCAGCCCTTTTCCTACTAGTGTTGGGGAGTAAAATTCCATTCCTCTCTCCTTGTAGGAGAGAGGAATGAAAGTGAGGTTAGATTGTATTACATACAAACGAGCGTAGGCGTAGCCCGTCGTAGACATCGCTATAGTCATTTGCTTTGGACAAAGGACAAATGACTAATGACTATTATCCTTTCCAACCTGCTGCGATCGCTAGTAAGATCGCACTACCAAATGCTAATCTATACCATACGAAAATCAAAGTGTTTTTGGTTGCTAAGTATTTGATTAAAAATGCAATTGATAGGTAGGAAAAAATAAAGGTTGAAATAATTCCTACAATTAACAGCCCAACAATGTTATCTGGCAACTGGTGTTCTTGAAACAACTTGAATATTTTCAAGCTTTTATACAGCGTCGCAATGGTAAGAGTTGGAAACCCTAACAAAAAGGAGAATTTTGCTGCTGTATCGCGTTCTAATCCCAAAAATAAGGCAGTCGTCAACGTCGAGCCAGAACGAGAAACGCCCGGAATCAAAGCAAGTGTTTGTCCCAATCCAACCAAAATACCATCCCGAATTTGCAATGACTCAAAACCGCGTTTACGAGTGCCAATTTTTTCTGCTAGAGCTAGTAAAAGTGCCATAATAATTGACATGATGCCAATAATTAATGCACTCTCAGGTAAAATATCTTTCAAAAGGAAGCCAAAAATTAAAGCCGGGAGTGTTCCAACTGCAATACCGACAAGAATCTTCCATTCTTCGCGTTCCCAGTCTTTGGCTTTTAGTGCTTCGATTCCACCTTTGACAATACTATAAATCAGCGACCAAAAATACCCCACAATTGCTATAACACTGCCAAATTGAATTGCGTCAACAAAATCTTTAGAACCTAATTCTTTCCAACCAAATAGCTTTGTCACAATCAGAAGGTGTGCGGTGCTACTGATTGGCAAAAACTCTGTAATACCTTGAACAATACCTAAAATAAAAGCTTGAATAAACTCCATATATAATTAATACCTTTTTCGTGTTATAGAGGATCGTGATGAACATTTTTTAGCTGATGATGTTGCTTTATATACTCTCTACTGCACCCAATCTTATAGAAAACTCAATTTTACCGATCAAAAACATCATCAAAGACGCTGACTATGTTCTTACACCCACCTCAATAAGTCAACGCAATTTGAAAAATTCATCAAATTTTAATATTTAGCAGACTCATAGCAGCTGACTTTTCACATCTCTGTAGTCCCTCAGTTACAAGGAACTACAGAGGAGTTCTGTACATAGTGGAACTTTAATGGATTCGTCTGGCGCAGAATGTTTTGTTTGGTTTGCACCAGCGCTAGTGGAAATTTCAGTATAATTACAATGCCCCAGGGGGGGATTTGAAAATGTGATATCTTAAATAAAATAAAGTTTAGTAACAAATATTAAAAACTTTGATTAATAATACACTGTCTTCCTACAGCACTGCTACCCCTTCTATTGATACTGAGTTGGATTTAGCTGAGACTGGGCAGAATGGTATCAGACAATTGGAATCTACACTTTCCCTTTCTCCCTCTCTACCCTTATCTACTTCTGCCCGACAAACTTGGTTAGTGTTTGCGGCGGCAGTGTTTTTAGTAACAGTCCCAGTATTTGTAGAAGCGCCAATAGTGCGATCGCTACCAAGTCTGAGTTTAGCGCTGACAGGATTTTGGGTGTGGCTCAGTTTTGCCTTAATGTCACGTCCTGCAACTTACGTCTGGGGCGATTTGCTCTTGGGGTTTAGCTGGAGTTGGTTAGCAGGAGCGATTTACTGGGGTTGGTTACGTTGGGAACCTTTATGGCATTTGCCGGTGGAATTTATCGGTTTACCGTTTGCTTGCTGGTGTCTGGCGAAGAATTGGGGCAAGGTAGGTAACTGGTTTTATTTAGGTTCTTTACTCGGTACAGTTTTAACAGATGTATATTTTTATATAGTAGATTTGATGCCCTATTGGCGGCAAATCATGAGAGTAGATGCAGATGTAGTACCGCAAATCTTACAAAATGCTCTCATACAAGTACAAGCACCTTGGGGGCAAACTTGGGCGATAATTCTCGCCGTAGTGCTATTAACAGTAGGAATTTCAGCTTTAGGTCGAAATCAAAAACACTGGTATGCCTTTGGTGGCGCAGTTTTAAGCACAATTTTGGTAGACAGCCTATTTTTGTTAGCTGCGATCGCAGCGTGAACAAGGCAGAAGACACTTGTGTTCCAATATACGTGTAAGCTTCTCTTACCAAAACTTTTCCCAGCCCAATCTACGGCACATCAAAAATAATGCTGTAGATGATTAATTAGTTAAGAAATATTACATAAAAATCGATCGGCATCAAGTCTTTTTTGCTAAGGTTTTCGATCTTAGAAATCGTGCAATTTTGTGTCTGCTTGAGAGGTAGAATCAGCCACCTCGAAAAGATTTCGTTTAGCAGAGAATGCTGCTGAAATCGTCGATGCAACGCTATTGCAGCCATGCAGGCACTCTTTCCACGATGAAAATTTTTGGCAAAAGTATAGTCAAAGCCAGTAACGGTAAATATTGTGGATATTAATACGCTGTATATTAGTTTCTGATGACTGCTGTGTTGACTAAGCTATCAGCTTTTGTCCTTTGTCCTTTGTCCTTCGTCCTTGGCGCTCTCACGTAGAGGCATTAGCGGCTTCCCGCAGGGTATGACTAATACTTCAGCTTCTCTACGAGACGCTACGCGTAGCTTGCTTCCCCAAAGGGGTACGCTCAGTACAAGTGACTAATGACTAATGACTAATAACTGTTGTTAGCTTAAAACTTTTATTTCTGTTTGATGGAAAGAGGTAGAAAAATCGTGAAAGGATTGGCGCGTTTATTAACAGTGTTTAGCTTGTTACTTAGTTGCTGGGGATGGTTGGGAACAACTCAGATAGCCCAAGCTGCTAGTTTCAACAGTTTTGCTTTTCCCCAAGTCCCAGTTCTGGCCATTGAGCGGCAGAATCGGGCAGATGCGAAGCTAGGAACGGAATTTGGTAAAAAAATTGATTTGAATAATACCAACGTCCGAGCTTTTCAACAGTTTCCAGGGCTTTATCCCACCCTGGCTAAGAAAATTATCACCAATGCTCCCTACCAAAAGGTAGAGGATGTATTGGATCTTCCAGGATTGAGCGATCGCCAAAAACAAACCCTGCAAGCCAACCTCGATAAATTCACCGTGACAGACTTAGAGCCTGCCTTCAATGAAGGAGACGATCGCTTTAACAACGGTATCTACAGATAACTGAATTGCAGTTAATGTAGCAAATAGCAGCCCACTCCTGATTCTAGGGAGTGGGATTATTCTATTAAAG
>NZ_JADEXF010000026.1 GCF_015207245.1 Nostoc cf. edaphicum LEGE 07299 | reverse complement strand
GGTATTACCTTTGGCCCCAAACTAGCAGATGGGAGCCAGTCGATTGTACTGGTAAGTGATAACAACTTCAACCAAAGCCAATTTACCCAAATCCTGACTTTGGATGCAGACTTAGTTCCAACTGCTGCACCCACACTAGAAACCCGTCCCGATTTGTTGGACGATGAAACCTTGCCAGTAGATCAACGAGCTGATGCTGATGATCCTGCGATCTATGTTAATGCCACAAACTCTGCCGATAGCCTGGTATTAACCTCAGTCAAAAATGCTGGATTGCGGGTTTATGACTTGTCTGGTAATTTGTTGCAAACAGTTAATCCCGGTGGCATTCGCTACAACAATATTGACCTGCAATACGGTTTTAAATTAGGCAATCAATCGGTTGATATTGCCGTAGCTAGCGATCGCGGCAATGATAAACTAGCAATCTTTAAAATTAACCCCAACGCCCCCGGACAATACCTGGAAGATATCACAGATAGCAGTATTGGGACTCTTTTCCAAGCAGCACCTTTTGCAGAACCTTATTCCTCATCTTCTCGGAGTGCTTACGGGCTTACTTTATACAGAAGCCCCATCACCAATGATTACTATGTCTTTACCAGTCGGCGAGAAACTGGAGATGTAGCTCAGTTTAAACTGATTGACAAAGGTAATGGCAAAATTGGGGCTGAACGGGTGCGGGAGTTTACCATACCGACAATTGAAGGACGCGATCCTCAAACTGAGGGTATGGTGGTAGACCAGGAAACTGGCTTCCTTTACATCGGACAAGAAAATGTAGGTATCTGGAAGTTCCAAGCAGAACCAAACGGTGGCACAACTGGTAAGTTAATTGATCGAGTCAGAGATTTAGGTGGTAATTATCTCACAGATGACGTAGAAGGACTGACGATTTATTACGGCAAAAATGGCACAGGCTACTTATTAGCATCTAGCCAAGGTGACAATACCTTTGTTGCCTACACCCGTGAAGGTAACAACGAATATGTAGGTAACTTTGCCGTTGGTAATAATGGGCCAATTGACAGCGTACAAGAGTCAGATGGTGCTGATGTAATTAACGTGCCACTGGGGTCTAACTTCCCATTTGGTTTATTTGTCACTCAAGATGGTTCTAATGAACCAGCCAAAATAGTTAGTGATGAAGGTGAAGAGGAAAATATCAGTTCTAACTTTAAGCTGGTACCTTGGGAAAATATTGCCAATGCCTTCCCCAATTCTCTAAATATCGACACTACTAGTTACGATCCGCGCAATCCTGTTGCTCAACCCAAGCTGACTATTTATGAATTTGAAAACTTACCTAAGTTAGGCACGACTTCTGAGAATCAAGATATTTTCTTGGGTGGTTTTTCTGGGTTGTATTTCCAAGGGTTTGCAGCAAATGGCAACCTGAAGTTTGTCACCAACACAGACCGTGGCCCCAATGGAGAACCTGATGGTGTTAAAAGACCATTTTTATTACCCGACTTCCAACCAGAAATAGTCAGTTTTGAACTCAACCGTACCACAGGTGAAATCAGCATTACCAACAGAACAGGACTATTTCGCCAAGATGGAACAACCCCATTAACGGGATTGCCTAACTTGCAAGCTGTAGGAAACGGTTTAGCTTACACAGATGAAATTGCCGTTGACTTAGACAAAAATGTTTTAGCTAACGATCCTTTGGGTGCTGACTTAGAAGGCATTGTAGTTGCGGAAAATGGAGATTACTGGTTGGTGGATGAGTACCGTCCGGCAATTTACCACTTTGACACTAATGGTAAGTTGATTGACCGCTTTATCCCTCAAGGAACTGCCACAGCGCCCAACCCAGATCAATCAGCTGAAACTTTTGGCACTGAGGTATTGCCAGCGGTTTATGCCCAACGCCGCAATAACCGAGGATTTGAAGCTGTTGCCCTAGAAGGTAATAAATTATATGCCTTTATTCAGAGTCCAATTGATAATCCAGATGTCGCCAATGATGCGACTTCCAAAGCTTCTCTCAATCTCCGAATTCTAGAGTTTGATATTGTTAGCAAGCAGGTAACAGGAGAGTATTTATATAGTCTAGAAGGTCTACCAGGAACCGATAAGATTGGCGATGCAGTTTCTTTGGGTAACGGTAAATTTGCAGTAGTTGAACGAGATGACAATGGTACATCTGCTGGCAATAAACTAATTTACCAAATTGATTTAGCTGGCGCGACCAACATCAACAACCCTGCTAACTTTACCTTGCCAGTTGGTAAAACTATTGAACAACTTACCTCTGCGGAGTTAGCTACTGCCAATATTACCCCTGTCAGCAAGAGTTTGATTGCTAATGCTGCTCAGTTGGGTTACACCGGGGTGGAAAAATTAGAAGGTCTAGCATTGGTAGCACCCAATACTCTAGCTTTGCTTAACGACAACGACTTCAACATTACGGGTAATACGGCTGCTGAAAAACTCGGTATTCTCGAATTACCCAATAATTTGACAACTGTACAGCCTACTTTCCCGAACGGTTTTGGTTCTAGCAACAGCGATACTGTCAATCTTGAGCCAGGACAATTCTTTAATGCAGGTGATGGAGAAGACTTTGTAGAAGGTGCTGAAGGTCACACAATCCTGGCTGGAAACGGAGATGACACAGTGCTTGCAGGGAATAACTCTTCAGTTTCCGGGGAAGATGGTAGCGATCGCATATTTATTGGTCAAAATGGCCCGACTCAAAATACCAGTGTCGATGGTGGCAGTGGTGATGATGTTATTACTGTAGTAGAAGCCAGTGGTAGTAATAATTTGTTTGGGGCGGCAGGTGATGATAGTCTCACAGTAATTGAAGGTTCTCGTCAATCATTATTCGGTGGCTCAGGTAACGACACCCTCACGAGTAACGGTAGCAATAACCGTCTATATGGTGGTTCTGGAGATGACAAACTCTTCTCTAATGTCAATGACTCCCTGTTTGGTGGCGATGGTGATGATGTGCTATTTGCTGGTCAAGGAGGTAGCGATCCCTACGGGGGGCTGCGCCAACGCCTCAGTGGTGGTACTGGTGCCGATCAATTCTGGATTACTAACGCCAGTCTGCCAACTAGCAAGAACATTGTCACTGATTTTACAGTTGGCATTGATAAAATCGGGCTGGGCGGTATTGGTGTTACTCAGTTTAATGCCCTGACACTATTACAACAGGGTAGTGATACCATCGTGAAAATCGGAAATGCCGAGTTAGTTTCATTGCTAGGAATTACATCAACTAATCTCACAGCAAATGACTTTGTTTTCTCTAGCAGTGTTGTAGGTTAATTTGTTCGCCTAGTCTGATTGTTACAGCTTCATTACACAGCAAAAGTTAATGAAGCTGTACTAAATGATTGCAAAAACCCTTATTTATAAAGTTCTCCCGCAGCCTATGGATGCGTAGACGCGTTTGCCTTTGGCGTAATTACTCAATTTTTATTTAGTCTATCATCCCTTATTTCTGCTCAATCAAACTCAACACTCTGTTCTCAAACGGGGTCAAATGCGATCGCTTCAACTCTCCCAAACATTTCAAAAATCCTTCGATTGGCGCTTCTCAGTTTCCATTATGCTTTTTTTATTCGGCACGCAAAACATTTAAAAGCTTGCTGTCCTGAAAGATTGTCATAGTATTTTTGGTCAATCAAGACATTAGCTGCTTCATAGTATGGTGTGCCTAAATCTTGAGCCATTTTTTGTTGGGAACCAAACCAATTAGGCACAAAAATAGTATCTTCTCGAATTCCCTGCCAAAGCAATGCTGTGCCTTTGATCGATCCTCTGGGACTTTCGACAATAATCTCATCACCATTTTCAATACCAGCAGTTTGCGCGGTTTTTGGGTGAATTTGTACTAAGCGAACACCATTTTTTTGCTTACCTGTGTAAGTCCAATGAGTAACGGAATGAAAATGAACTACGCTAGACCTGCCAGTTGTCCCCATGAGTGGATATTGTTTATGTACTTCACCAGTAGAAAGTTTGCCCAACTTCACATTGTGAGTCAGTGCGTGGGGATTTACCGGATTTTTTACCAGTTCTGCTAGATACTCGATTGTCGGATTTCTACCTGTGACTTCTGGGTGAGTATAGAAAATAGGTAAGGCAGAGTGTCCTGCTTTGGTCAACTGCTTTTGCAATTGTGAAGTGTAGATTTCCACTTTTCCACTAGGAGTTAGAAATCGCTTACCCTTATTTTTAACATCAAGGCTTTCTGCGGCCTGATACCAAGACGGATGATCCAGATAAAGTGTGCTGACACCTGGATGAGCTACTGTTGGGCAAGGCCAACGTAGGGGTTCGCTGCGTTCACTTAGCCTTTGTTGAGTCATACCAGCCATTCCTGGAGTGTTCGCCACAAAAGTTGTCCACAGATGACGGTAGTCTTTCCAAGAAGAAGGAAAGTTATCCTGCCAGTATTGCGGTGGATTACGTTTATCTAATTTAGCTGTGGCGTGTGCTAATTCAATCCAAATGTGCCAATCTGGTTTCGATTCGCCTATAGGAGGAACTACTTGTTGTTGCCAACGAATCGCCCTGTCATCTCGTCGCATATAGACAGTTTCCATCTCAAAACCACTAGTGACGGGCAAGATGATGTCGGCATAATAAGCCGATTCCTCCATAAATAGTCCCGTGTAAACATAAAATTCTAAATGGCGGTAAGCCTGTTGTACTTTCGCTGTATTAGAACAAGCTAACAGAGGATTGCCTTGAGTAATAAGTGCTTTGAGCCGATAAGGTTGACCTGAGATGATAGCTTCGGCAAAATAATCTGGCCCAACTGGTAAAGCTATGTCTTTTTTAGGTATCTTGCCTTCAATCGGTGGTAGATTTAATCCCCCAGGCCAAGTATTGTGCATGAAATTGCAGCCACCACCAGAAATACCAATATTGCCCGTAATTGCCGCCAAGAATGCCAAACAACGGTAAGTGTCAAAAGCATTCAGTTGATGAGAAATACCTGCGTTACAGAAAATGGCAGCAGGCTTGGTTTGAGCATAAGTTTCAGCTAGAAATTTGATTTTTGATACTGGAACATCTGTAATTTGTGCTGCCCATTCTGGTGTGTAATTATTGCTCTTAAGGTGTTGTTTAAGTTCGTCAAAACCCAGCACCCATGAGTGTACAAAAGCAGCATCATATAAGTTATGAGTAACTATGTGGTAGAGCATTGCTAAGACTAAAGCCAAGTCTGTGTGTGGTTTGGGTGCAATCCACTCATCAGCTTGCGCTCCAGTGGGAGTTAAGCGTGGGTCGATGACTATTAATTTGGCTTTGGTTTTCGCTCGGCTTCTCAAAAGGTAAGTAAAGGTAACAGGATGAGTTTCTGCTTGATTCGTACCCAAAAACAGCAAGAATTTAGCCGAGCCTAAGTCTTCTTTTTTAGTCGCACCATCAATCCCGTAACCGTTGGTAAAATTGCCTAATCCAAATGTCCAGGCCAAGGCATTGCCACCAGCATCGTTACATACAGGCCCGACATCTGTATCGTTAGGACTGCCTAACAAATTGAAATAACGTCCCACCAAAGAACCTGTACCTCGTGGTAATCTACCAGAAGTTTTATTCGCGATCGCTCTAGCTTCTCCTAAATCCCTAAGTGCCAAAAACTTACCCGCAATAATTGAAAGAGCTTCATCCCAAGAAATCTGCTCAAATTGTGAATCTGTTGAACCTTTCTCTCCTGCAACCCGCTTCATCGGGTATTTTAGCCGAAAGCGATTGTAGACTAGCTCAGTCATCATTGGCCCCTTGATGCAAAACCCACCAGCCTGTACTGGATCGTCCGGTTCACCTAAGACATCTACGATCCGTCCGTCTTTGACATGAACTTTCAGACGACACAGAGAATTACAAAATTGGCAAGCACTATTAACAATCTTGTCTGGCTGTAAGGCTGCTGATTTCTCGGTCAAGTCAAATTCAGTGCTTTGAGAAGAAATCTCCTTGCACTGCCCTTCACTTGTAGCATCTGCTGCATCTGCCACATCTTTTTTTAGTAACTCAACTCCAGTAACCGCAGCTGTGCTAATCGCTACTCCTTGGAGGAAACTACGTCGTGAGGTCTTTTTCCTGCCCTTTGATGTCATGGAGATATCTCCTTATATTTCGCACTGACTCCAGCTTTTCACAAAAACATAGCAAAGTCGGCTTTTTATTAAAAACTAAATACTTGGGCAATTTCATCGCTAACACAGAAGTACAAAAAAAATTATTTATATCATCAGAAATATGCACAAAATTTTTGACAACACATTAAGCAAAAGATTGCAATACAACATTTCTTAACCAGTCCACAATTTTTTCACAACTTTTGCTATGTATGTTAATTAATATGCAATTAAATTTGTTAATTTTGATACCTTAATTCTCTAGTGAGATGTCAATTATAGTGGTTGATATTTAATAGTTCAGACTCAACAAGTTTACAAGTCAACTACATCTCTAGATGTCTAGAACTACAAATTTTGCCCTCATAATACAGCAGATTTCAAGTGGGTAAGGTACACAAGCTAAATCTGTTACCCAGGTATAAAGTGTGTTTTACTCCTGAATTCTGAATTCTGCTGTATTACTTTTTTGATTCCACTAGAGCCAAGACCATCTCAACAATTAAACACAGGGAGATTTTCTTTCATGGCTAAGAACGTCATCATTATGATTGGGGATGGTATGGGCTGGGAAATGGCTCGTGCTGCGTCCATCTACAAAGAGATTCAAAATGGTAAGACAGGCGCTAATCTGAGTAATTTTTATACACAAGATAAGGGTCAAGGACTCAACTTTCAAACACTCCAAGGCTACGGTTTGGCAACCACCTATGGGACAACGATCGCCGATAGTAATGGAGTTTTTAGTACAGCTAATTCCGCCCTTGACGGGACTAATCCGATCACAGGAGAAAGCCCGGTTCGCCCTGGTTTCACCTTCGATCCAACTTTTAACCCAGGCAATACCCCAACAGGTGGTGCAAAAGTCAGTGATGGTGCTGTTGGGAACCTAGTAGGTTATGACCCTAGCAGAGGTGGTGTGAACCCTTGGACTCTCGGTAACGATCCTGAATATATTAAGTACAGCTATCCTGACTCTGCAAACACCGCTACAACTCTATACACTGGGGTCAAGAGCTACAACAACGCTATTGCCGTTGATATTTTCGAGAATCCTCTAGAAACAATTCTCAAAACTGCAAACCAAGTTGGTAAATCCACTGGTTTGGTAACTTCAGTTCCCGTTGACCATGCAACACCTGGTGCTGCTGCTGCCAACGTTAACCGTCGCAACAAGTATGATGCTGACTATCCGGCATTAGACAACATTCTGCAACAGGAACTCCGTGTCTATCAACCGACAGTATTACTTGGTGGTGGACACCCACTCTCTGCTCCTGGAGACTTACTACCAGCAGAGGTTGAGCCAAATACGAGCAATGAATACATTAGTCAATCTACCTACACAGAACTTAGCACTAAACCAACAAACAACCTCTACGATTACACCTTTTTGGAGCGGGGTGAGAATGCCGCCCAGAAACTAGCTCAAACTGCGGCGACAATCGATCCAGAAAAAGGCGATCGCCTCTTCGGGCTGTACGGTGCGCGTGGTCAAAATGGTAACCTACCTGTAAGCTCTGCCAACGGCGACTACAGCACCACTGGTTTAGATATGTTCAGCGTTTTCACTAACCAAGGTGATAACACCAAAGTAGACACCACACGTCCACTGCTTCCCGGAGAGACGGATGCATCTTTCATTGCCAAAGAGGTTAACGAAAACCCAACCCTCAATGACTTGACAAACGCTGCATTAGATGTATTGGGTAAAGATCCCGATGGTTTCTGGTTAATGGTTGAAGGTGGCGATATCGATTGGTCTGCCCATGATAACAACATAGACAACTTGATCGGCACCACCTTGGACTTCGATAAGGCAGTTGGATCGACGATTAACTGGATCAATAACAATGGTGGTTGGGATGAAAATCTACTAATTGTGACTGCTGACCACGATCACTACCTGACTCTCGACGGTAATTTTCCGACTTTAGTAAAAAATCAAGGTGCTGAAGCATTAACCAATTTGGATACCCCAGCAGAAGTTGGACACTACTGGGGGTCTGATCCCACTGTCAAGTATGGTTGGGGAAGTCACACCAACCGTCCGGTACCTGTTTACTACCAAGGTGCTGGTTCTGAAGTGTTAAATAGCTTGGTAGGTAAAGGTTATAACGCCTACGGTTCTGATATTCCAGGAATTGGGGGTTTAAACGATCAAACTCACATTTATCAAACGATGTTTGCTTCAATAAAGCCAAAAGTTGAGTTAGTCGGTTTTGCTTCTTTACCTGCTGATACCTTTAGTGATGGGCCAGCTTCTGGTGCAGAAATTTCAGCCAATGGTAGAACCGGGCCTTTCCCAGGACAGCCAATACAGGGTTTCAGTGGTGTCCAATTTGCTAACAGTAACTCTTTTTACTTCCTGTCAGATAACGGTTACGGTAGCAAAGATAATAGTGAAGACTTTCTACTGCGGATCAATCGTCTAGACCCGAATTTTAAGGGAACAGAAAATGGTGACGGCAGCGTTAAAGTTTTAGACTACATCCAACTGTCTGACCCTAACAACAAAGTTCCTTTCCAAATTGTGAATGAGGGAACTACTGGAAGATTACTGACTGGTGCAGACTTTGATGTCGAGTCATTCGTCTTTGATAAAGACGGGACAATCTGGGTTGGAGAGGAGTTTGGCCCCTACCTACTGCATTTTGATGCTACTGGTAAGTTATTAGAGGCTCCCATTGCGACACCTGACCAATTCAAAACTTTAGATGGAGAAGCACCTAAAGTCATTGGTCACAGAGGCGCGAGTGGCGATCTTCCAGAACATACCTTAGAGGCATATAAACGAGCAATTGAGGATGGTGCTGACTTTATTGAGCCAGACTTAGTAGTAACAAAAGATGGTGTGTTAATTGCTCGCCATGAGCCAGCTTTAGCAATTTTGAACGCTGATGGTACTGTCAATCTCAGCAATACAACCACAGATGTTTACGATCTTACCAAGTATCCACAATTTGCCGATCGCAAGAAAACAGTCAGTCTAGATGGAACAGAAATCACAGGTTGGTTTGCTGAAGACTTTACTTTAGAAGAAATCAAGACTTTAAGAGCTATACAGCGTGTACCTTTCCGCGACCAATCCTTCAATGGTCAATTTGAAATTCCCACCCTCGCCGAAATCATCGACTTGGTTAAGGAAGTAGAAGCCGAGACGGGTAAAAAGATTGGCATCTATCCCGAAACTAAGCATCCCACCTATTCTGCCGAAGAAGCTACTTATGTAGGCACTACAGACAAAATTAACCGAAACACCAGTGAAATCCTCATCGATACACTCAAGGCTGAGAACTTCACCGATCCCAGTCGGATTTTCATCCAATCCTTTGAAGTCGGTAATCTCAAGGATCTCCACGATCGCATTATGCCTAATGCAGGTGTAGATATTCCCCTGGTTCAACTTCTAGATGCAGCTGGAATTGAGCTAAACGGTGAGATCATAGAAACTCAACCTTATGATTTTGAAGTCAGTGGCGACCTTCGCACTTATGGTGATTTACGGACTCCAGAAGGTTTGGCTGAAATCGCTACCTATGCTGATGGCATTGGCCCTTGGAAGCGGTTAATTGTCAGTGTCAAAGGTACAGATGCTAATAACGATGGTATGGCAGATGATATCAACAACGACGGCACAGTAAATGATGCTGACAAAACGCTGTTAGCTCCCACGACCTTAGTTCAAGATGCTCACAATGCAGGTTTACAGGTTCATCCCTACACCTTCCGGGACGAAGACCAGTACTTAGCAGCAGATTACAAAGGTAATCCAGAACTAGAATTTCAGCAGTTCTTTCAATTAGGGGTAGATGCACTCTTCACAGACTTCCCAGATACAGGGGATAAAGTCCGAGATTTTTTGAGTAATCCTCAGAATAACCTAGTGCGATCGCCACAAAATCCCGATGTGCTTTCAGAAGACGCATTTGCTAACTTAGGTGGCTCCAAAGGTTTTGAAGGTGGAGCAATTAACGCCAGCAAAACCAAACTCTATATGCTGCTTGAAGGTACGGTTCAAGGTGATCCTGCTGGTGCTTTGCGGATTAACGAATTTGATATCGCCAGTCGTCAATACACTGATGAAAAACTTTACTACAGATTGGATAATCCGGCAAATGCGATCGGTGATCTAGCAGTCATTAACGATAATGAGTACCTAGTCATTGAGCGGGATGGTGGTCAAGGAGCCTCAGCTAAATTCAAGAGAATCTACAAAATTGACTTGTCTAAAACAGATTCTAATGGTTATGTAGCCAAAGAAGAAGTTGCAGACTTGTTAAACATCCAAGACCCTAATGATCTAAATGGAGACGGCAAAACCACTTTTGACTTCCCATTTGTCACAATTGAAAATGTTTTAGTTGTTGACAAAAACACCATTTTGGTAGCTAATGACAACAATTATCCCTTCTCTACAGGTCGTCCTGGGAACGATCCTCAAAATCCAGTCATAGACAACAATGAAATTTTACTGCTCAAGTTAGAGAAGCCTCTTAACCTTGCAGCTGGTTTAGGTCAGCCAAAAGCTGAAGAAATTAAGTTTGGCTCCACTGTCAGCGATGATATTACCGTTCAGCCGGATCGAACCTTATTCACAGGTGACGGAGCAGACTTTGTGAAGGGTACTACAGGTAACACAATCCAGACTGGAAATGGTGAAGACACAGTGATAATAAGTAGTGACTCCTCAGTGTCCACAGGAGACGATAATGATCAAGTCTTGATTGGTGCAAATGGCCCTGCTAATAACGCAAATGCTGATGGCGGCAATGGTAATGACGAAATTACCGTAGTCGAAGCCAATGGTACTAATAATTTGTTTGGGGCAGCAGGTGCTGATACCCTCACAGTAATTGAAGGTTCTCGTCAATTATCCTTCGGTGGCTCAGGTAACGACATTCTCACCAGTAATGGTAACAATAACCGTCTCTATGGTGGTTCTGGAGATGACAAACTCTTCTCT
>NZ_JADEXF010000025.1 GCF_015207245.1 Nostoc cf. edaphicum LEGE 07299 | reverse complement strand
CGGTCTGCTGAATTTGGGGGCAAATAATTTTAAGTTCACCGCGACGCCGTTTTACCTAAGTTTATGACCTGGGTTTATCCAGGTGGGAACCTAAATTCCTCGTTTAAAGTTTCCGGGTACATGCCCGGTATACTGCCACGAGAACAGTTGACTCCCTTGTCATTAAAGGCATAGATCAAAAAACTTGATGGCAGTCACCAACGTCGTAGTGCAACTCACTCATTATAGCTTTTCAAAAGATGTTGTGTGTTCAATATCGAAACTTTCCGATCTATTTACTTGGGATACCAGATAGATTCTATGCTGTGGGCGATGTTGTTGGCGTATGCATTTGCCGATTCTCGATTTTGATCGTCCAGCAAAACGGTAACATGTCCCAACTTCCGCCCAGGACGTGATTCTGTCTTCCCATACCAGTGAACGTGCGCCTGGGGAATTTCTGCTATTTGTTGACGCTGGCTTTGGTAGTCGCTGTGAGAACTTTCATACCCCAGTAGGTTAACCATTACAGCACCAGCGCACTGCAAAGCCGGATTTCCCAAAGGTAAACCACAAACGGCTCTCAAGTGCTGCTCAAACTGCGAAGTTTCACAAGCGTCAAGGGAAAAATGCCCAGAATTGTGGGTACGGGGTGCAATTTCATTTACCAGGATTTTGCCATCAGCACTCAGAAATAGCTCAATTCCAAAAATGCCTACGACTTCTAAGCTATTTAATAGAGTATGTGCGATCGCTTGGATTTCTGCTACTTGACTAGGCATAATCTCGGCTGGCGCAATCACCCGCCGACACACTTGTTGTTCTTGTTGAGTTTCCACTACTGGGTAAGTGACAATTTCTCCTTCTACAGAACGAGCTGCAATTATTGCTAATTCTCTTTCAAAGGGGACAAATTCTTCTACCAAGAAAAGTGATTGATTTAAAGTCTTTGTTGTGCTTTCATGAATTAGCTTTTGTTCTAAAGCAGCAAAATCCTGAATTATGAAAGTACCTTGACCGTCATAACCATGACGACGGGATTTCAAGACTGCTGGAAAACCTAGATATTCTATTTTGGATTGAATATTTTCCACCTCCTCAAGAGCAAAAAATTGAGGGACTGGTAAGCCCAAATCACGTAAATAGCAACGCTGATGATATTTATCTAAAAGAGGAGCTAAAGCTTCTAATCTGGGACGGAAACAAACACCTTGCTGTGCTAAACCAGATAAAGCTTGCAGGTTAACAAATTCATTTTCAAAGGTGATGACATCGCATTTTTGAGCTAATATTTCCGTAGCATTTGCATCATCAACTGGCGCAAAAGCAGTTTCCTGAGCGATTGACACGGCCGGGTCGTGAACGCTTGGAGTTTGTACTACTAATTTTACTCCTAGCTTCTGCGCTGCATCCGCCATCATCCAGGCTAGTTGTCCGCCACCAATTACACCAACACGCTTCATTGACATCCTAGAGAATCACGAGTTTGCACGCCTGTTTTGGAATTCACACCACTGGCTTTTTCACACAGTTCTTTAATTTGCGCTCTATCCAAAATTGCATCTGTAAAATCTGCACCGTCTATATTTACATCATTAAATATGGCGCGGAGCAAAAGAGCTTCTTTGAAAACTGCATCGCTCAAATCTGCCTTAGTCAAGTTTACCTGATCGACCATTGCATTCGTTAAATCCGCTCCGTGGAGATTTGCTTTTGTCATCACCGAAGCACTCATGACTGCTCCCCGTAAGTCAGCGTTTGTAAAGTTAACCAATTCCATATTGGCGTTAGAAAACTCCGCAGCTTGCAAACTCTGTCCAGAAAAATCACGTCTTGATAACTCTGCATTGCTAAATGACAGTGGATGAGTCCAGTCTACTGCCACTGCTGGATTGGCCACACACCAGATAATAATTCCGAGAAGGAATGCTAGTGTTTGCCGCCAAAATATATTGAGAGCCAATTTAGTGTATAATTGCCGCATTTAATTACCGCATTTGAATATTAGCAAGACTGGATCGTACTAATTGAGACTTGCAGCCTTGCTACTGGACTTGGAGAACGTGTATTTCCGTTGCTTAATATTTTGTAACGCAAAAAGAACATAAACTTCTTACTTTAGCAAAATTATCCCTGCTACTTGAGGTAGAGAGTGGCAATCTGTGATCGCACTAAAATTTAGATATTCAGAACAATAATTATTAAATACAATAGCGATCGCAATGACTGAGTATAAATTACCTGTTACATCAAGCAAGCTTTAGCAAAACAGAGACGGGGAGCCTAAATTATCGCTCTTGATGAAGATAAAACTTGAAATTCCTAACTCTCAAGGAATAATTTAGCTGAATAAAGCAATGTTTACTATGGGCTATGCCTATGCTTGTTGACTTATTTACAATTCTTCATTTGGAGCTTTGAATTTCAAGATATCAAGAGTTTTATTGAGCAGTAATACTCACTGAATTATTGACAATTCTTGAGTTTCCATTTTTCAAGTAAAGTTTGTTGTCTTTTGAATTCAACAGCCCCGATCAACTGTTAGTCTTTTAATTAATGAAAGCAAGGTTTGAGCGTAATTATATGCGTCTCAACTGCTTAACAAAGCTTAAAGTTCGATAATTAGCGTTAGTTTTATAGCGATTAGTTTAGTTCTTCAGGAATCTCCAAGAGTTTACATTCACCAAGCACACAACTTCCACAAACCGAACTCCGAAACCCGATGATGAATCATTACTCACTTCAATGGATTGAGGCATGGTGCCAAGAAAATGGCTGGACAGATTTATTTGTTGAGCGACGTAACAACTTCTGGGCTTTCCCTCCGGGTGGGGTAATGCCGGAGCCAATTCCAGTTCACGTTCTCAGAGTAATTAAAGCCGAGAAAGGATTGACTTTTGAAGAGCGATTGTGGTCGATGTCCGCAGTAATTGGCACAATCCTAGCTGTTCTTTGTACCTTTTGCTTGCAGTCACCGATGCCATTAGTTTTAGCTTTCGCTTTTAACGCCGTTACGGTGGCTCAATTTGAACTTGAAGATGCCTAAATTTTTATGTTGGGCTTTGCTATTAAAAGCTGCTCTTGCTGAAAGTAGGCAAGAGCAGTTTTTAATTTTTAAGAAGAGAGAATTCAGGAGTCAGGTGGTTGCCGAGCGTAGTCGAGGTGAGCCAGAATGGGCTAAACCTTAGCTATCCGCTAACAGAATTGAATTCTGTGCGACTTGCTACTGTTGTAAACAAGCTACGCGCTGCGCGAACATAGAGAGCATCTTGATTAAGAATTCTGACTTCTGAATTCTGAATTCTTCTTCAATGATTTGTATAGCAGCCTTCTAGTCTATTAGAACATAACAATAGAAATAACTAATATCTAAGAGCAGCTAGCTGGTAAAGCTACCTTCGCGTGTTTGTTAACGTAGTCCACAAATAATTGCTTCAATCGGGGACTAACGCCAGCGTGTTCAAAGAATCCAAAGCCGAGATTTCTTGCTTTTGCTAAGGTTTCCTCTGGTGTTAATCCTTCCTGGATAGCGATACTCAACAGCGCAATTCCAGTCGATCGCATCCCGGCGGCACAATGCACAACTGCTGGTTTCGGGATTTGTTCGAGTGTCGTGAGGATTTTGGTAATCACCTCTTCATTCAAATTTTTTAGATCCACCTTGAGTGGAACATTTTGATAATACAGTCCCAATGCTTCTGCTACTTTTTGCTCATCCTTAGAAAATCCTAGTTCATCAGGCGATCGCAGATTGAGAACGGACTTAAAACCTTCTTGAATAGCTTGCTCAAGCTGTTTTGGTATGACTTGTCCTGTTGTTGTCAAGTTTTCGTTAATTTGTATGGCGTTGATCACATTCACTCCTTTTGACTTTTTAATGTCTGCCAGCTTGGTAAATACTCTAAGGGCACAAGCTTTGAGAAGATATTCAAAATAAACACAGCAAAATTAGCCAAATATCACAAGATATTGCTTGATTTCTTCAAATTTGTCTTTTGAAGTTGGTTATTTTATTGCTTTATCCATAATATACGGTTTGCCGATAGAATTAGTGGTAATTAAAGCTTGTTATAGTTTTTACCGATAGAATTACCGTAGCTTATATTTCAAGAGTTATACTAGGGGTATGAGTATCATCAGAACAGAAAACCGGGTTAAGCTTAAAAGCCTTATTCGCTGAGGGTTTTCCCAATAACGAAGATCATTGACGCTCTGCTGATCATCGAGTCATTACTCAACGATAAAATGAGGGTTTAAGCTTCTAAAAATGCTTGTATTACTCATGTAATATCTCTTAACCCGG
Organism: Nostoc cf. edaphicum LEGE 07299; assembly: GCF_015207245.1. Taxonomy (GTDB): domain Bacteria; phylum Cyanobacteriota; class Cyanobacteriia; order Cyanobacteriales; family Nostocaceae; genus Nostoc; species Nostoc edaphicum_B. Next base: position 6,944 of record NZ_JADEXF010000025.1, on the reverse strand, counting down.
TTTTCTGCGCGAATGCTACTCATACTTCTAAATAGCTTATGGCGTAAGCTGTTGCGAGATGGACTCAGTGTCCCAACGCGCCTAAAGGACGCAGCGAGCGCCGTCTGCGGGGATTTTGAGACCGATGAGGTGGTCGGTGTAGTCCTTGCCCCCGGAGTTGATCGAGTTGACCAACAAGTTGGCCTCTCGTTCGGCATCGGTGAAGCAGTCTAGGGCTGGTGTCGAGGCCGCAACCCCGCGTGGGTCGAACCCGATCAGGTCGAACCGCTCGGTGATCGGGTGCTCACCTAAGGTAGTCGCCACCAGGGAGGCGTAGCTCATCCCAGAGGCGCCGGGGCCGCCTGGGTTGAGCAGCAGGGAGCCGATTCGTTTGCTCGGCTTGCCCTTTGCTGGTACGCGCAGCAGTGCAATCTGCGCGGTTCGCCCGCGGGGGTTCTGGTAGTCGAGCGGCACCTCAAGCCGGGCGCATTCGAAGGTGTCGTTGGCGAACGCCTTAGCGTCGGCATCCGTGGTGGCGTAGCCCTCGCACGAGCCGAAGGTCAGCTTCTGGTTGTAAAATCGTTCTAATCCTACCGGGATCTCCCCCGGATTTGACGGGTGCCCGAATATGGGCTGGCCGCAGGCACTAAGAACCAGTATCACCGCCCCAATCATTAACGAGCTTCGGATGTGAGGCTTGTGAGCAAGCATGGTTCTCCTCTTAGCGGGAACCGTTGGCTCTGAGCCGTGCGTGGGTAGGACACGATCTCGCTTGTGGTTAGAAGAAATGTGAGACATGGGGATAAACTCCTTCGAGCTAGTTGTTGATGGGTTCAGGTATTAACGGGGTCATCGATGACCCCACCAAAGCGCAGACTGTAAATTAGTTTGTTAGAACTTACGCATTGACGGAAATAGGGTGGTGTGAGGCGTTACGCTTCCTCGATTAGTTCGACGTATGTTGATTTGTTTGACGCGATCACTCACTTCGCTGGCTTCACATCCAGCCCCGTCCAATGAGCGGCAAAAGCCCACATATCCGCCGTTTCCTCAATGATCTTGTCCGTGGGCTTGCCCGCTCCATGTCCCGCGCGCGTCTCGATGCGGGCAAGGTGGGGCTTGTCACCGATATCCGCCGCCTGGAGCGCAGCGACATATTTGAAGGTGTGCCCTGGCACCACGCGATCGTCTGTGTCGGCAGTGGTGGCAAGGATCGCGGGATATGCCTTGCCAGACTCGATGTTGTGATAAGGCGAATAGCTCAAGAGGTTACGGAAATCCGCTTCCCGTGCCGGAGACCCAAACTCGTCTACCCATGTTTTTCCGCTCGTGAACTGGTCGAAGCGGAGCATGTCCATGACCCCAACCTGGGGCAGCGCGGCGGCGAACAGATCCGGTCGCTGATTGACCACTGCGCCGATCAGGAGTCCGCCATTCGATCCACCCTGAATCGCCAAGCCGTCTTGGGGCGTGATTAAGAGCGCCTTGAGATACTCGCCCGCCGCGATGAAATCGTCGAAGACATTTTGCTTGTTCTGACGACGACCCGCTTCGTGCCATGCCTTGCCATATTCGGAGCCGCCGCGAATGTTAGCAACAGCGTACACTCCGCCCTGTTCGACCCATCCCAAATGCTCCGGCGAGAAAGCGGGAAGTATGGGGATTCCAAATCCCCCATAGGCATAGAGCAGCGTTGGTGCCGAACGGGTCACATCCTTGCGTCGGACGATAAACATCGGGACACGGGTGCCATCCTTTGACGTATAGAAACGCTGTTCGACTGCGATCTGACTGAGATCGATCGCCACCTTGGGTTGTGCCCACACCCGCGCCGTGTTGCTGGCGACATCGTATCGATAGATTACGCCCGGAGCGTTAAAGCTGGTGAAGATGAAGAAGGTTTCCGGGTCGCTCTGTTTACCCTTAAAACCGCCAGCGGTGCCGATACCGGGCAGCTTCACCACACCATCAGCCTTGCCATCCAGCGTGTAGCGTCGAATTTCTGTCTTCACGTCAGCCAGATAGGAGATCAGCAACCGTCCAGCGACCAGCGACGGATTGAGCAGAACCGAATCCTGCTCCGGCACTACATCCCTGATCGCTGGGTCAGCAGCGGCGATGTCCATCGTCACGACCTTGAAGCGCGGCGCGTCCTGGCTAGTCATGAGGAAGAACTTTGTCCCCACATTGCCGACGACACCCCATTGATTATCGAGATTATCGACCAGCTTGCGAGGCTTCCAATCAGCGCTCTGGAGATCCACCACGGTCAGTGTGTTGGTCGCTGAAATGGGCGTAGAAGTGATGGCGACGTAACGCCCGTCTTCAGTGATGCTCAAGGTATGCAGCATGTTCGGCTGATCCGGGTTTGTATAGACCAGCCGATCTTGCGCCTGGGGGGTGCCGATCGCATGAAAATAGACGGCATGGTTGGCTACGCTTGCTTGCGATTCGGTGCCCTGCTTCGGTTCAGGGTAACGGGCGTAGAAAAAGCCAGATCCGTCCTTCGTCCATGCGATGCTGGTGAATCTCGCCCATTTGACCTGATCGTCGAGTACCTTGCCCGTGTTCACTTCCAGTACCCGAATCGTGCGCCAGTCGGTACCGCCATCCTGCACCGCATAAGCCACGCGCTTGCCATCATCAGAAGCTGACCATTCAGCAAGCGCAGTCGCCCCGTCCTCTGCCCAACTGTTGGGATCGATCAGCACACGCCCTGCGCTATCTACGCTGTCGCGGACATAAAGAACCTGCTGGTTCTGAAGTCCGGAATTATGAAGGTAGAAATACCGTCCACCCTTTTTGACTGGAATAGAGAACCGCTCATAGTTGTACAACTGCTTCAGTCGGTTCTTGAAGATATCTCGACCTGGCAGCGTATTGAGATGAGCATTGGTGACTTTGTTCTGCGATTCGACCCAAGCGGCGACTTCTTTGTCATTGCGGACATCGTTTTCCAGCCAGCGATAGGGGTCAGCGATCGTCTGTCCGAAATGTTGCTCGACGACATCGACTCGCTTGGTTTCAGGATAGGTGATTGTAGGTGACATTGCTGTGGACTCCGTGCAGGCGGAGGCGAAATGGGTGGTAAAGAGTAGCGCGATCGCGAAAAGGGTTGCGCGGCGCATCGGTATCTTTATCTTTTGAAATGAGAGTCGAAATCCAAAGAGGTTGAACTCTAGTATTTCTTGTCGTGATTTTGCAGTTTTGAACATGTCATTGACCTATCTAACAGAATGCTTGACCGTAACTACCTGGGTTAAACGATAGAATTTGGTGGCTCTATGTATGTCGTTGCCATCCATTGGCGAACAGCTTCTTTTCCTTTAAGAGTCTTGTCGCCTACAAACGTCCAATGCGTGTCGTCGGCGCAGTACGACAAGAATCCTTCATTGTTGCCTTGGGCGATCGCCGCGTTTGCCGTTTCTAAAATTGCTTTATTGTTCTCTGACATCTGAATCTCTCCTCTGTTCAAAGCAAAAAAGTGGTGTGAGTTGTTATGCTGTTGCCCCTCACTGGTTTACTTCTAGGGGCTGGTAAACGGCTTACATTGAATCGCCTTCACATTTCGCAGATAGTCCAACTGTGGCTCGAAGTCAGTCGGACAGAAGACATAAACATTGTCCTGAGATCGGCTAATGACTAAACGGTAACTGGGTGGAATCCCTTCAGAACTTTCGATCACTTCGATTCTGGGAATCACTTGTGAACTGACTTGAGCCAGGGATGGAAAATTGAACAGTAACAGTACGCCGAACAGAATCGTGATTGCGATTGTGGTTGTGATTTTGGTTGAAAGAATCTTTCGGTTCATTAGAAATCTCCTGTGGCTTGTGGTTGTGTAATGTTCTGTTGTTTCCAGGGAAGCGGGGATCGATAGGGGTTTTCGTGCATATCCAGGACTTCCCAGGTGGTTGGATTGACTCGCCCTGTAACTGGGATTCTGTATCGTCTCTGGAGATCGCGTACCGCAGACACTGTGATCGCACCAAAGATGCCATCGACGATCGCCCCTCTTGGATTGCCTAACCTCACACCTGCGGCTCCTAAAAAGCCATTGTCTTGAAGGATGCGCTGTAACAATTGCACGTTTCTGCCGCGATCGCCTTGGCGTAAGGTAGGTAAAGTTAAATCAGTGTAGGCAGTGGCGATCAGAATGGGGGAGGTTTGTTGTGGAGGAATGCTGTGTGCGATCTGCGCTTCTCCCAAGGGGAGACGCCAAGGGCGAACGCAGCAGCGCTGTGCGCTAAGAGCGCCCCGCTTCGCTAACGCTATCGCGGGATGAGTGAATGAACCTCCGAGCAATCCTGTTGCGATCGTTAGTACTCCGAAAATGAGTTGAGGTTTCATGATTGTCCTCCTAATGGAGATTGGTTTTATTTCGCATCAATTTGCGGCGGAGTGATTACTCCACTCGCTTTGAGACCTGCAACGAGGTCGGTCACTTGACGTTGAGCCTCTGCACTCAGGGAGTCAAAGTCGTCTAAGAAGAATTGACGTTCTAGCGTTAACTTCCGGGTATTGAGCAACCCTTCGATCTGCCAACCTTCGTCGCATTTCGTTACAACGTATAGCGGTAGCGAATCTCGTGACGGTGAAGTTTCAGTTTGTCCGGGCAGTATTACCCTGATAACTACGTGCATGAGCGCGAGTTGCGAGTTCACGAAGCGGACAAAATTCACCTCACCCTCCAGGCGTGTCCCTTTGATAACTGTGTCGAACGCTTGCTGATGAAATGCAGCGATTTCTTTTCGACCCTTGAGATGTGTGCCCTCGAACGTGAGGAAATCGGCAGTTTTGCTGAACGGGGCAGCAAAGCCTTCCCCGCTACCTCGATTCCAAGCATCAATCATCTGGTGAAGGAAAGCACGGATTGCCGACTCGTCAGCATTAGTGGTGGTTTGAGCTGTTTGTGAATTCACACTCTTGAGTTGAATGGTACTAAGAAAAGCTGAAATAATTGCCTGATAAGAGGTTTAGAAAATTAATAGTCTTAAGGTCGGAAATCAGAATAATCTGCAACTCTCAGTTTGCGATGCCAAACGCATTGCGTCTCCAAGAGTTGGCGGGCGCTTGCGCCATCGCTGCTTTATTACTCTACATTTTTCCAAAGAGATGAAACCCTTGTAAATAATACATTTGCGCTTTTCTTAGTGCCATTCGTGCCATTCGCCTAAAGCCGTTTAGACTCTGTCACACAATCTTGGCTGAGTTTATAGTGTAGACACCCATAAGGGTGCTATAGATGCATAGCAGTGAGCCGTGCAATTGGGCTCCCCCGTTCTAGACTTACTGCTAGGATAGCGCTCAAAAAGAAGCCATCAAATATATATATCTGCTCACTTTTAAGAGATAAATCGATATGACAAAGCTTTCCAGACGTAAATTTTTAGCAACGACAGGTGCAGCAGCACTACTGACTCAAACCATAACCCATCGTGCCACTTCTGGCTCCACTTTTACCCAGTTGAGTTCAGGTGTGCATGTTGGTTATAGTGATACTCCTGAGGTGACAAAAGCGACACTGGGCTTCGTCGCCGTGACCAGTTGCTCTCCTTTAATCATCGCCAAAGCTAAAGGCTTTTTTGCTAAGTATGGTATGCCTGATGTCCAAGTAAATAAGCAGGCTTCTTGGGCTGTTTCGCGTGATAAACTGATGTTAAGTTCAGATGATGGTGGCTTAGATGGTGCCCATTTACTCTTTCCCATGGCATACCTGATCGCTACGGGAGAGATTACCTATGGTCGTAAAATCCCCATGTACCTCCTGGCTCGTCTGAATGTGAATGGACAAGGGATTTCACTTGCCAATATCTATAAAAAGTTAAACCTTGGTTTGGACAGCTTTGCTCTCAAATCAGCTTTGGCTAACAAAGCGTTGACTGGAGAAATCTCCCGTTTTGCTATTCCCTATCGACGGGTAACAGGAGATTTTTTCATGCGCTGGTGGCTAGCTTACGGTGGTATCGATCCGGAACGGGACGTATCGCTGACTGTTGTGCCACCGCCGCAAATGGTAGCTAATATGCGCGGTGGGACAATGGACGGTTTTTGTGTGGTCGATCCCTGGCATCATCGTTTGATTAAACAGAAGCTTGGATACTCAGCTGTAACTAGTGGAGAGTTGTGGAACAATCACCCTGAAAAAGGACTCGCTATGCGTGCTAACTGGGTAGATAAGCATCCTAAGGCAGCTAAAGCGCTGCTAGCTGCTGTTTTGGAAGCTCAAATATGGTGCGATCACCCTGAAAATAAGGAGGAAATGTTTCAGATTCTCTCACAGCGCCAGTGGATGGGAGTCAAAAGTGATTTACTTCGCGATCGCTTGTTAGGCAAATTTGACTATGGAAATGGGCGTGTAGTAGAAAACAGTCCTCATGCTATTAAATTCTGGCGTGAAAGTGCTTCTTATCCTTACAAAAGTCATGATTTGTGGTTTTTGATTGAAGATATGCGTTGGGGGTATCGCTCACCAGAATTTGAAACCAAACCCTTAATTGAGGCTGTAAATCGCGAAGATTTGTGGCGGGAAGCAGCAAAATTCATCGGTCAGGAGAAAGCGATTACACCCAGTACATCGCGAGGTGTTGAGAAATTTTTTAATGGTCTGGAATTTGATCCTGAAAATCCTCAAGCTTATTTAAATGCTGCGAAAATCAGAAAAATTTAATGAATTATTCAAAATACAACATTATGTCAACTAAATGCAACTACATGATTGTGAATATCCTCTACTGCTGCTAATTACTACTTCAAGGAAAGTTACAGAATGAGACATAAGAACATTGTAAAACAATATTTATTTAGCTTATTTGATCGCCAGTTGATGCCAACTGCCTTTAAAGTAGCCCTATTAATAGGATCTCTTCTGTTCGCGATCAATCATGGTTGGGCATTGTTAACTGATCAAATGGCATCTGAGCGTTGGATTTCTGCAATTTTAACTTACATTTCTGTCTCTGATA
>NZ_JADEXF010000024.1 GCF_015207245.1 Nostoc cf. edaphicum LEGE 07299 | reverse complement strand
ATATAGAAGCTTACATGGCTGACTTACTAATTTCGCCCTGTCTTCCCTAGAGCAACATTGAAGCCTGTTCTTTGGGTTTTACCAATTCAATTAAATAATCCTCTAAAGGCAGCACTTTGAGCCAGAAAGAGGTATGTCAGTTTAAGGTCAGCTGTATTTAAGTGGATTTTTAAATTAAGATACCCACAAAAACTGCTCAAACCCTTGTTCCGCCAGGAGTGAGGGTGAGATTAATTTTGCCACTATTGTTTGTATGCATCTGAATTACCTGAAGTATGATAATGACTAAATTTATCAATAATTTTCAAGAAATTCTCTCTCACTGTGCAACTATTGTTGATATTCTGCGCGATCGCAGTTTCCAGATGCCGGTGCAGTATTAAAACAAAATTTTCCATTCATCTTGAGGAGTATCTTAAACGATACTCAAGCATTTGTTTACTAACTTCAGTAGCATTAAAAGTCAAAATATGGAGTTTATACGCATTTTTCACAAGTTAAGCGTTCGCAATCGTAAAACATACTTAAGGATGATCTTTAATTTTGCAGAGAAATAAAATGCTTTTATCGAGTGAGAAAAGCAAATTCGTAATGGAGGTAAATAAAAGTGGCTAATTTGCAAGAAAATCAAGAATATAAGGAATCTTTTCAAAATGAGCAAATATTATTGCCTGATTCGGATAATATAAAGATAAAAATATTTTTTCTACTACTCAAATCATTAATTTTTTTGTTTCCTAAAAGTAATGTTCAGAGATTTGAAAAGTCTCTAAAATTTTATTTGGGGCTGATAAACATTGATGATTGTAATCCACAACAAAAACCAACATTGTTTTTATATCTTGGTCTTCCTTCAAAACCTTGGTATGAGCCTGATGATTACGAAGTTTTCAAAATAGTGACAAATACACTTGAAGAAGGTGCTAAAGATATAAAAAGTGAGTTATTAATGAATATCCATAATAAAAATAATTTCACTCCAGTCATTGATCCAAGTGATGATCCAATTCATCTATTGGGAACTGACATTGAACTACCTGCATCTCACAAAAAAGATGACTGGTCACTATTTAGATTGTGGTTAGATGGTAAATTTACTCAAGAAGCTAGATATTTATTTCCAAAAACTGTAAATATTTTGTCTAAGCTGAAATCCTTTATAGATCCTTTTGAAGATGTTTACTTTCTTGTTTTAAAACCAGGAGTTGTCTTACCTCCACACCATGATGCTTCAAATGCTTATATTACCTGTCAGTTGGGATTAATAATTCCAGAAAATTGTGGAATTAGAGTTGGAAGTGAAACGCGGAGTTGGACTGAAGGGAAAACTTTATTTTTTGACCAGAGCTTTGAGCATGAAGCCTGGAATAAAAGTCAGAAAGAACGAGTAGTTCTGTTAGTGCATTTACGTCACCCAGAATTGTCAAATTTGGAAAATTTTTTATATGAGTTTGTCTGTAAGTCATTATCACTTTGACTTCCTAATTTCGCCCTATCTTCACTAGAGCAATAGAGGTCTTTTCAAGAGTTTTCCCAATCAATTGAATTAAATAATTCTGTAAAAACATCACCTTGAGTAAGAAAGAGGTATGTGTGTTTAAGGTTTGCTATATTAAGTGGATTTTTAAATTAAGATACCCACAAAAACTGCTTAAACCCTTGTTCAGCCAAGAGTTAGTGTGAAATTAATTTTGCCACTATTGTTTATGTGCATCTGATTACCTGAAGCATAATAATGACTCAATTTAGCAATAACTTTCAAGAAATGCCCCCTCAGTATGCGACTATCATTGATATTCTGCGCGATCGCAGTTGCAATATACCTGGCACACAAGCCTTTACTTTCCTTGAAGATGGAGAGACTCAGGAATTAACGCTGACTTACCATGAATTGGATCGGCGCAGTCGGGCTGTAGCAGCTCAACTCCAAGCTCTTGGTTTGAGTGGGAAACGTGCCATATTGCTCTATCCTCCTGGACTGGATTACCTAATAGCATTTTTCGGTTGTCTATATGCTGGGGTAGTAGCGATTCCAGCTTATCCGCCTTCCAATCAACGTAAAACGCCCAGAATACAAGCTATTAGCATAGATGCACAGGCAAGTATTGCTCTCACCACAACAGCAATGCTCCCCACATTACAATCAATACTCACACTCCTAACAAAGCAGGGGAATTTTCACTGGCTGACAACTGACAACATAGCACAGGGTATAGAAGATTCTTGGCAACAACCTGCAATCAATCAGGATACCCTAGCATTTTTGCAATACACATCAGGTTCTACAGGTATACCAAAGGGAGTCATGCTCAGTCATGGCAATCTGCTGCACAACGCCGCCGTAACCTACCAAATGATGGAACATTCGCCTAGCAGTAAGTTTGTATCCTGGCTACCTATTTACCATGATATGGGTTTGATTGGTGGGATTTTGCAACCTTTGTATGGTGGTTTTCCTTGCGTCTTAATGTCCCCAACATCTTTTCTGCAAAGACCTTATCGCTGGTTGCAAGCAATTTCTCGCTACAAAGGTACAACGAGTGGTGGCCCCAACTTTGCCTATGAACTATGTGTTCAAAGGATTACTCAAGAGCAAAAAGAAACTCTCGACTTAAGTAGTTGGAGTGTTGCGTTTAACGGTGCTGAACCAGTCCGACAAGATACTCTTGAGCTATTTGCAACTACCTTTGCTGAGTGTGGCTTTCGTCAGGAAGCATTCTACCCCTGTTACGGCATGGCGGAAGCAACTTTGATAGTTTCTGGTGGGATCAAAACAGCCTTAGCTCAGGTAAAAACTGTAGAGAAATCTGCACTCTCACAGAACCAGATAGTCGAAGCAACTACCGAAAATCAAAATATCCAAAGCTTTGTCAGTTGTGGTGAAACTATTCCTCAACAGCAGATTGTCATTGTTAATCCTGAAACATTAACTCGCTGTTCATCAGATGAAGTTGGGGAAATCTGGGTATCTGGACTAAGTGTAGGTCAGGGTTACTGGAATCGAACAGAAGAAACAGAGCAAACATTCCACGCCTATCTGAAAGACACAAAAGAAGGGCCGTTTTTACGGACTGGTGACTTAGGCTTTTTGGCCAATGGTGAGCTTTTCATTACAGGTAGAGCAAAAGATTTAATTATTATTCGCGGTCGCAATCTTTACCCGCAAGATATCGAATTAACCGCCCAAGGCAGCCATCCATCCTTACGTTCCGGTGCTAATGCAGCATTTACAGTAGAGGTTAACAACGAAGAAAGGCTCGTAGTTGTACAAGAATTAGAGTTTCGCGCCAAGCCAAATTTAGCAGAAGTAGCTAGTGCAATTCGGCAATCAATTACTGAAGAACATGAAGTACAAGTTTATGGTGTGGTTTTAATTAAACCAGGTACTATACCTAAAACTTCTAGCGGTAAGATTCAACGTCGTGGAACTCGCGCTCAGTTTGAGAATGGTGAACTAAATGTCGTTGAAAGTGACATTCTCAAGATTAGTGATATTGCCAGAAACGAAACTAAATTACAACGTTCTGAACTTTTGGCGCTTTCCCCAAGAGAGTGTCAACCGATTCTAGAATCTTATTTAATTGAACTTTTGGCGGGAGTACTTTCCATCGCACCGGATGATATTAATCCACAAGAACCATTAAGCACGCTGGGACTTGATTCTTTAAAAGTATTTGAGTTGAAAAACCGGATTGAGGTTGATTTAGAGGTAGAAGTATCCGTAGCAGACTTTTTTGAAGGAATGAGTACGCGATCGCTTGTCACGAAGATTCTAGCTCAAATAGCAGCAGACGCAATACCATCAATATCCCTTACCCAACTAGAAAAAACTACATCTACTCAGCCTCTATCTTATGCCCAGCAGGGATTGTGGTTTATCAATCAGCTAAATCCTGATACTTCTACATATAATATTCCTATAGTTATTAGCTTACAAGGTTGTATTAATTTAGTAGCTTTACAAGATAGTCTGAACGAAATTATTCAACGACACGAAGTATTACGCACAAGCTTTACAATAATTGATGGACAACCAGCCCAAGTGGTAAATCAAGCTGTACCCTTAACTTTGGCGGTTGAAGATTTGCATTCCCTTTCTGATAGTGAATGCACTCAAGAAGCACAACGTTTGGCTATGGAATTAGCACAGGAGCCTTTTGACTTATCCTGTCAATCGCTTTTGCGTGCTAAAATTTTATTTTTAAATGATAGTAATTATCAATTGTTGGTGACTTTGCATCATATAATTGCAGATGGTTGGTCTATTGGTATTCTGATTAAAGAACTAGCTGCACTATACGAAGCATTTTCTACAGGCAAACTCTTACCACTTCCTAAACTACCCATTCAGTATAGAGATTTTGTTAATTGGCAACGACAATGGCTTGATACCAAACGCATTCAACCGTTATTGACCTATTGGAAACAAAAATTGAGTGGGGAGCTAACTGTATTAAATTTACCAACTGACCGGGTGCGTAGAAGCTTTGCTTCTTGTCGTCAGACATCGCTAGTTCAAACCTTCAAAGGTGGTCAAATGAAATTAGTTCTTTCTCAAACTCTGACAAAAGAGCTAAAGAATTTGAGCCGTCAAGAGGGAGTAACTCTGTTTATGACCTTGCTTACAGCTTTCAAATCCTTGCTGTATCGTTACACAGGTCAGACTGATATTGTAGTAGGTTCGCCAATTGCTAGTCGTAACAGAGCAGAAACTGAATCATTAATCGGATTTTTTGTCAATGTTTTAGTACTGCGTACAGACCTTTCTGGCGACTTGAGTTTTCAGGAGTTATTAGAGCGGGTGAAGTCAACAGCTTTAGAAGCATACATTCATCAAGACTTACCTTTTGAAAAGTTAGTAGAGGAGTTACAGCCAACCAGAGACTTGAGTTATAACCCACTGTTTCAGGTGATGTTCGTTCTTCAGAATATGCCAAAACCCGATTTAAGCCTATCGGATGTATCGATTACTTATGAAGAAGGTTACAACGGGACATCAAAGTTTGATTTGACATTGTTTATGGAGGATTCCGAGCAAGGGTTGGTTACAACTTGCGAGTACAACACAGATTTATTCAATGCAGACACTATTACCCGCATGCTTGGACACTTCCAGACTGTGTTAGAAAGCATAGTTAGCGATGTCTACGACGAGCTTCGCTTACCCCAACAACGCATTGCCGATTTGCAATTACTCACGCCATCGGAAGTACAGCAGTTATTTGAGTGGAATGATACCAAGACAGACTATTCACAAGATAATTGCATTCATGAGTTATTTGAGGCACAGGTAGAAAAAACACCCGATGCGATCGCAGCCGTCTTTGAAGACCAAAAATTGACCTACGGGGAACTGAACGCCAACGCGAATCAATTGGCACATCATTTGCGATTGTTGGGAGTAAAACCAGAAGTATTGGTGGGGATTTGTGTAGAGCGATCGCTCTCTATGGTTATCGGATTATTAGCCATCCTGAAAGCAGGTGGTGCATACATCCCACTAGACCCTAGTTATCCTCAAGAGCGATTGGCTTATATGTTAGAAGACTCTCAACCAAGCGTGTTGTTAACCCAACAGCACTTAGTAGAAAGTCTATCAACTCACAAAGCTAAAGTAGTTTACATTGATGGCAACTGGGGACTAAGTGTCGGTCAAAACACAAGAAATACTGCGTGCAACATTACTTGTGATAACCTTGCTTACGTCATCTATACCTCCGGTTCTACAGGTAAACCAAAAGGTGCAATGAATACCCATCGGGGAATTTGCAATCGCTTACTGTGGATGCAGGATGCTTACCAATTAACAGCAGCAGATAGTGTATTGCAAAAAACTCCTTTTAGCTTCGATGTATCTGTATGGGAATTTTTCTGGCCGTTGATCGCAGGTGCGCGTTTAGTTATTGCTCAACCAGAAGGGCATCGAGATCCTAACTATTTAGTTAACTTAATCACAGAGCAGCAAATTACAACCTTACATTTTGTACCATCAATGCTACAAGTGTTTTTGGAAGCAAAAGGTTTGGAAAAATGCCAGTCTCTGGTGCGGGTGATTGCAAGCGGTGAAGCATTGTCTGCTCAACTTCAACAACGCTTTTTTAATCGACTTGATGCCCAACTCCATAATCTTTACGGCCCAACAGAAGCAGCTGTAGATGTAACTTTTTGGGAATGTAAAGATTGTGTTACCAACCAAAAGATTGTTCCCATCGGTCGTCCAATTGCGAATATTCAAATCTATCTGCTTGATAAATATCTTAACCCTGTTGCTATCGGTGTAACGGGTGAAGTTTATATTGGTGGGGTGGGAGTAGGTAGAGGTTACTTAAACCGTCCCGAATTGACAGCAGAAAAATTTATCCCTAACCCTTTCAGCAATGAAGCAGCAGCGCGTCTGTATAAAACTGGGGATTTAGCCCGGTATTTACCAAATGGAGAAATAGAGTACATTGGTCGTATTGACTATCAAGTAAAAATCCGTGGTTTCCGCATTGAATTGGGAGAAATTGAAGCGGTAATTACTCAACACCCCGCAGCCCGAGAAACTGTAGTTTTAGTACGCGATGATTCAGTAGATTTTCAACGAATAGTTGCTTATGTAGTTCCTCAAAAAGAACAAATACTGACAACTTTTGAACTCCGCGACTTTTTGGAGTCAAAGTTGCCAAGTTACATGATACCAGGGGCTTTTATCATATTAGAAGCACTACCGCTTACGCCGAATGGTAAGGTTGACCGAAAAGCGCTACCTATTCCTGAATTAACACAGATATCATCATCTAATATTATTCTTCCTTCCACACCAATTGAGAATTTATTAGCAGGTATTTGGGCAGAAATACTTGGTATTGAAAAAGTAGGTATTGATAATAATTTCTTTGAATTAGGTGGTCATTCTTTAATCGCCACTCGCGTAATTTCCCGAATTCGGCAAGTGTTTCAAGTAGAGCTTCCTTTAGGTTATTTATTTGAAAAACCAACAATAGCAGGGCTAGCAAAAGAAATTGAAAAAGCGATTAAGATAGACTCAGCAGATGAGGTAACGAATATTGAGCGGATTGTGCGATCGCCAGAGTTACCACTATCATTTGCTCAACAACGGTTATGGTTTCTAGCCCAATTAGAACCAAATAGTCCCTTCTACAATATGCCTGCTGCTGTTCGCTTAAAGGGACAATTGAATGTAGAGGCACTACAACAAAGTTTTAACCAGATTATCAACCGTCATGGAGCCCTACGAACCAATTTTCAAACACTAGAAGGGCAAGCGATCGCTGTCATCCATGAGGTAATGTCATTAACATTATCAGTATTCGATATTAGCGAGCTACCTTTAAACCAACAAGAAGCCGAAGTCAAAAAACAGACTTCTCAAGAAGCACAGAAACCTTTTGATCTCAACGGCGACTTGCTGCTGAGAGTGAAACTATTACGTCTTGGTCAACAAGAACACATACTATTATTGACAATGCACCACATCGTCTCTGACGGTTGGTCAATAGATGTACTCGTGAGGGAGTTAGCGACACTTTATCAAGCTTTCTGTGATGGACAACCGTCACCGTTACCTGAACTACCAATACAGTATGTAGACTTCGCGGCTTGGCAACGACAATGGTTGCAAGGAAACATACTCAAAACTCAGACATCTTACTGGCTCAAGCAGTTAAAGAACGCGCCAAAAGTATTAGAGTTACCTACTGATTATCCCAGACCAGTAATTCAAACCTTCCGGGGTTCAACCTACTCATTCAAGCTATCTGATAAACTCTCTTTTGCCTTAAACAAATTCAGCCAGCAACAGGGAAGTACCTTATTTATGACCCTGTTGGCAGCTTTCCAAACATTGCTATGGCGTTACACAGGCAGCGAAGATATTGTGGTCGGTTCGCCCATCGCTAACCGCAACCGAGCAGAGATAGAAGGGCTAATTGGTTTTTTTGTCAATACTTTAGCACTGCGGACTAACTTCGCAGGAAATCCCAGCTTTGAAGAGTTATTCAAACGGGTGCGAGAAGTAGCTTTAGGAGCTTATGCACACCAGGATTTACCTTTTGAGTTGTTAGTTGAAGAACTGCAACCACAGCGAGACTTGAGTCATACACCACTATTTCAAGTGATGTTTGTACTTCAGAATACGCCGATGTCTGCTTTAGAGTTGCCTGGTTTAACTTTAAGCCCTTTAAAAAGCAATAGTCATACTGCCAAGTTTGATTTGACCCTATATATAACTGAAACAGTTGATGGTTTATTGGGTGATTTAGAATACAATACTGATTTATTCAAGGAAAGTTCTATACAAAGAATGGTGGCGCATTTGCAAACGTTGCTTGAAGGAATTGTTGCTAATTCAAAGCAGCGTTTATCGGAGCTACCAATATTGACAAAATTTGAGCGACATCAGTTGCTTATAGAGTGGAATGATACGGAAGAGGAATATCCTCAACAGCAATGCATTCATCAGTTATTTGAAGCACAAGTAGAAAAAACACCCGATGCTGTGGCGGTGGTATTTGAGGAAGAACAACTTACTTATCAAGAACTGAACAGCAGAGCAAATCAACTAGGGCATCATTTGCGATCGCTGGGAGTAAAACCAGAGGTATTGGTGGGGATTTGTATAGAGCGATCGCTCTCTATGGTCATCGGACTATTAGCCATCCTCAAAGCAGGTGGTGCATACATCCCGCTAGATCCAGCATATCCTCAAGAGCGACTAGCATTTATATTAGAAGATACCCAAGCGCCAGTGTTGCTAACTCAAGCATCCCTTGTAGAGGTAATGCCACAACACAAAGCTCAAGTTGTTTGTTTAGATGTTGATTCGCAGACGATTGCACAAAAAAGCAAAGAAAATTTGTTCTGTGAGTTAACTACTGACAATCTAGCTTATGTTATCTATACCTCTGGTTCAACAGGTAAACCAAAAGGCGTACAAATTCCCCATACTGCTTTGAGCAACTTTTTGTACTCCATGAGGCAAACACCAGGGTTAACCCATGAAGATACCTTACTAGCGGTAACAACATATTCCTTTGATATTGCGGCATTGGAACTTTTTCTACCAATCATAATTGGTGGTTGTTTAGTAATCGCTAGTCGAGAAGTCGCCTCAGATGGAACGCAGTTGTCAGCAAAACTGACAGACTCAAAAGCTACAGTTATGCAAGCCACACCAGCGACTTGGCAACTACTTCTAGCAGCAGGTTGGGATGCTAATAAGCAATTAAAAATTCTCTGTGGTGGAGAAGCTTTACCTGGACAATTAGCCAATCAATTATTGCATCGGTGTGCTTGTTTGTGGAATATGTACGGCCCAACAGAAACCACGATTTGGTCAGCAGCATCTCAGGTAGAAAATGGTAGTACTATTGTACCGATTAGTGGTGCGATCGCAAATACGCAACTTTACATTTTAGACCAATACAGTCAGTTAGTTCCTGTAGGCGTAGCAGGCGAATTGCATATAGGTGGGGAGGGACTCGCGCGAGGCTATTTTAACCGTCCTGACCTGACAGCAGAAAAATTTATTCCCAATCCCTTCAGTAAAAAAGCTGCTCGTCTTTATAAAACAGGGGATTTAGCTCGCTATTTACCAAATGGACAAATCGAGTACATTGGTCGCATTGATAATCAAGTAAAAGTCCGTGGTTTTCGCATTGAACTAGGAGAAATTGAAGCAGTAATCAACCAATACTCCGCAGTCGGAGAAGCTGTAGTGGTAATACGCAAAGATTCAACAAATTCTCAACGAATAGTCGCATATATAGTTCCTCAAAAAGAACAAAGCATAACAATCTCTGAAGTACGTGGCTTTCTAGAGTCAAAGTTGCCAAGCTACATGATGCCAACAAATTTTGTGATGTTAGAGGCACTCCCACTTACACCTAATGGTAAGATTGATCGCAAAGCATTACCCGCACTTGATACAATACGTCCAGAATTTGAAAAAACCTTTGTTGCTCCTCAGACGCTTGTTGAAAAACAGTTAGCGATTATCTGGATGCAAATCCTTGGCTTAGAAAAAATCGGCATAAACGACAACTTTTTTGAGTTAGGCGGACACTCACTCTTAGCTACACGACTTACATCCCGCATTAATAAAACTTTTGAGATAGAGTTACAACTACGCCTACTTTTTGAATTCCCGACAATAGCACAATTAGCCAAAAGCATTGAGGATAAAAAGCTAGCTGCTAAGTCATTTTCACCAATTGAACAAGTTTCACGAGAGATACAATTACCGCTATCTTTTGCTCAAAAAAGGTTGTGGTTTTTGTATAAATTAGATCCTAACTCATGTGTTTACAATGGTTCGACTGCAATACTGCTCCAAGGTTCGCTCAACGTAAAAGCTTTAGAACAAAGCATTAATGAAATAGTGCGAAGACACGAAATATTACGAACATATTTCCAGACGATAGATGGGCAACCAATTCAAATTATTGATCCTGGTTTCAAGATACCTTTACTAATCATAGATTTACAAGATTTACCTAATAATAAACATGAAGCAGACGTAGATAAATTAAGACTAGCAGATTACCAAAAACCATTTGATTTAACTCAACCTCCCTTATTACGCTTAACTCTTTTACGATTAAAGACTAAAGAGTATATCTTGTTGGTGACGATGCATCATATTATCTCTGATGCGTGGTCGGAAGGAGTTTTTATGCGAGAAATGTCAGTACTTTACGAAGCGTTTTCTAATGGTAAGCCTTCACCACTTATAGAGATGAATATCCAGTATGCAGACTTTGCCACTTGGCAACAAAATTGGTTACAGGATGAAGCTTTTGATGCCTTACTTACATATTGGGAAAAGCAATTAGGAGACAAATTACCAGTTTTAGAATTACCTAAAATTCGTCAAACTTCAGAACTTAAAAGCTCTCAAGAGAAGCGGCAAACCTTGAGACTTTCTAAGAAATTATCACAAGCAATTAAGAAGCTAAGTAATAGTCTTGAAATTACATTATTTATGATGCTATTTGGAGCATTTAATGTTTTATTGTATTGGTATACAGGCGACAAAGATATTGTTGTTGGTACTGATATTGCCAATCGTAATAGAATTGAAACAGAAAATTTAATTGGTTTTTTTGTTAATCAGTTGGTATTACGTAGTAACCTATCTGGTAATCCAAGCTTTAGCGAATATTTACAACAAGTACGTAAAGTTTGCTTAGAAGCTTATGCTCACCAAGATTTACCGTTTGAAAAGCTAGTTAGCGCTCTTAATCCCAAAAGAGATTTAAACCAAACTCCTCTATTTCAAGTCAAATTTCTCCTTCAAAATGCTCCCATACATCCTTTAGAGCTTTCAGATTTAACATTGACTCCTTTAAATGATTTAGAAAATGCGATCGCTAGATTTGATCTACTTCTGGAACTAACAGATACAGAGC